>JAKITM010000014.1 GCA_021648045.1 Lysobacterales bacterium | reverse complement strand
ACAATTTATAAACCGCAGAACCGAAGGCTTTTCTCAAGGGCAAAGGGTTAAAGTTGCCCTCGCCAGAGCTTTGGTACACGACCCGCAAAACATCTTGCTGGATGAGCCCACCAATGGTCTTGATGTGATGAGCACCCGTGCGGTCAGACAGTTTTTAAGAGAAGAAAAAGCCAAGGGCAAATGTATTCTGTTTTCATCCCATGTTATGCAGGAAGTCTCTGCTGTTTGTGATGAGATTGTGGTAATAGATGAGGGCAAAATTAAAGCCGTAGGCACTGAACAATACATGTGCGAATTAACGGGTGAAAAAAATCTTGAAGATGCCTTCGTTTCTTTGGTTAACCTTTCATCTGACGACGGAGAGGGCGCATGAGTTCAGCATTTAAAACGGTCTGGTTTAAGGAAATAAAAGAAAACCTCAGAGATAAACGTTCCATGGCATCATCCATTGTCATGGGTTCAATATTTGGGCCATTATTGATGCTTGGCTTGATGAATTTGATTGTAAAAATGCAACAAGATAAAGCAGAAGAACAAATGGAAGTGCCAATCATAAACATTGAACATGCCAACAACTTCCAAAAGTTTTTAATCAGCAGTGATGTTAAAATTTTAAGCATCTCCAAAGACCCTGCACAGGCCATCAGAGACCAGGATCATGACTTGGTTTTAGTCATAGATGAGTCTTTTTCAGAGTCCTTTAACTCAGGAAAACCCGCTAAAATCAAATTATATTACGACGATTCGGCCAAAGGTGTCGCCAAGGTTTCAGTTAATCGCATAAAAAGACTGGTCGGCGCCTATAGCTCGGGTGTTGGCAAAATGCGATTACAGCTAAGAGGCATTCCTCCTAATCTGATTGAGGCTGTGGTTATTGAAGACCATGATATCTCCACCACCCAATCCCGAGGAGCCATGCTGTTAAGTGTTTTGCCCTATTTTTTAATTTTGGGTTTGTTTATGGGCAGTATGTATCTGGCGATTGATACCACAGCGGGTGAGAAAGAACGTAAATCTCTTGAGCCACTGTTTTTAAACCCCGTCAGTAGAACCCATATTTTATCTGGCAAGTTGGCCGCTACCGTTTCTTTTGGTTTGCTTACCCTGGTTTTAACCATGATTGCCTTTAAACTAACCATTCCATTTTATCCCTTTGATGAACTTGGCATGAGCTTTACCTTGGATATGACTAACATTTTTATTCTGTTTTTGGTGCTGTTTCCATTGGCTTTGCTGGCAGGATCCATTCAAACCATCATTGCCTCATTTAGCAAAAGTTTTAAAGAGGCGCAAACCTATGTGGGTTTGGTGATCATTATTCCAATGATACCAAGCATGTTATTGATGTTTATGCCGATCAAAGAAAAATTGTGGATGATGCTGGTCCCAATATTGAGCCAGAACATCATCATTAACAAACTGGTTCGAGGTGATGTGGTGGCTGTGATTGATATTGTGGTAGCTGTTTTGGCTACCTTGATATCTGGTTTAATACTTGCATGGATAGCTGTAAGGTTGTATAACAAGGAAACCATGTTGTTTTCGGATTAAATTTATGAACAAGCTCTTAGTGTTGTGTTTGGTGTTGTTTTCTTTTCAACTGCTTGCAGAGGATAAAAAGAAAATCTACAAATATGTTGATAAAGACGGAGCCATATATTATTCAGAAACCAAAAAGGATGATAAGTACGAAGAACTGGATGACTTGCCTGAACTTTCTGTTGTACCTTCTTTACCAGCTCAACCATCCAATAAGTCCTTTAGCGAGCCGGATCGCAAAATCTCAAAAAGTGGCTTTGAGAAAAAACAAACCGTTTTTAAAATCACCACGCCTGCTGATCAAGAGAGTCTGTGGGGCACAGGTGGGAAGTTAAGTGTTACCGTTGCCCTGTCTGCTGAGCAACAACAACGGACTTTGGTACAAATTCTGATTGACGGTGAAAAACAAAAACCCAACAAAAACACCACCCAGGTATTTAGTGATATTTATCGTGGCGAGCATAAAGTGGTTGCTCATTTATTGGATAGAAACTCTGGCCGATTAATAAAAAAATCCAAAGAAATCACAGTTTATATGCATCAAAACTCTCGAAAGTAAGAAACAGACGCGATAGAAGATCTCGCTTTGCGTCTGTTAGAAACAGAAATCAACGCACTAACTAAAAATTGGACGAAGTTGCTATCTCATTCTTATAGTGGGGGGTTAAATTAGATTTGTATGGACTGCGATTCTTTACTTTACATACCTTAGAGTGAACCATGAATTAATGTTCCTTTAATTAAACTACCCAAAACATCAAGAATTCCAGATATTGTTACAGTATCTCAAGCTCAGTCAACATTTTCTGCCACCCAACTGTAAAACAGATAGAAAACATATAACCTATGGCTAATTTTGCTCTTTAGTGCCATAGACGCAATGTCCTTGAGCGGTTAAATATCATGGGTCTCTTCTGGAGCTTAAATACAAGGCAATTAATGCTAGCAGAGCAGGCCCTGCCTGCAGGATGGCCCCCATGTAGGCGGTTGATGAGAAAGCCAGTACCAAGCCTGCACCCAGTGCAAACAAATTGGTATAACAGATCAGAGTTTTACCAACCACAGCACTGCCTTTTTTAAACAGGACAAGTCCTGCGATGGCACCCAGCGCAATAAACAGATTATAGAATCCCTGATTGAAAAACAAACCTTCTAAAATTCTGGCGTGCTCCTGAAGGCTAATGCCTTCAGGAGTAGCCATACCTGCAACGATATTTTCGTAAACCACCGGTTTCATCCAAAAAACACTTTCCCACAAAAAAGCAACAAGATGGAAAACAATAGTAATAATGGTAAATAGATAGACCAGTATAATCATGAATGAATCAACAGAGTTGCACTTATAGCTCGAATTCAATAAAGCTTTTATTCGAAGCCATTAGTAAAAACACCTTCATTAGAAATAGTGAAAAACTCTACCGCGCCAATCCCTATAGGGTTGGGGCGAACGATAGAATCAAAGTCATCTATGACTATATTCAACACAGAGGGGTCTCCTGCACCGATGAGTGGGCTGGTAGCGGCGATGGTCACTGGATGAGCTGAAGCTACATTAACCGTCACTTGTGGATCAGCGGTGACAGGATTCAAGTCACCTGCATAAGCGGAAGGGGTGCCTCCAAAATAAGAATTATTACTCACATCAGGAGTGCTATTCCCTTGAGAAAAATCAATATAATTATCACTAATACCCGCTTCATGAATAAATACATTGTTTTTTATTTCGGTGCTTAAGGAGAGACCACCTGTTACCTGAATGCCTTTACCTCTAGAATTAACCAAGGTGTTATTAAAGAATTTAGCATGTCCATTATTATGATACATGGCTCCATACCATCCCTTGCCACAGCCAATTAATAAATTATTGTAAATATACGCAGGTTCTGGTTCGTTCGCCTCTCCTGCATCCCAAGAAAGATCATATATTCCTATGCCACGACTTCTGTTGTCTACACCACCAGGAGTACCGGTTTCATCTTCACCACAAACAATAACATTGTGACGCCAATGATTTGATTTCATATAAACATTAGAGGCGCATCTATTGACTTGGTGATTATCAACAAAATGGGGGCCTCTATCAAAGTAATTATCATACGAGTAATTATATGCAATGTCAGCACCCTCAATTTCTTGACACCCGGACATATATATAGAGTGGTCTAGCTTATCTAACGATCTTGCACCATGGGTAGTATTCGCATAAATTTTCACTCCATCAGATCCTGTTTGAATAATTCCTACTCCTGCAACAAATTGTGTTGCGCCCACGACATCATTTCCAATTATTCGACCATTTCTGCCAACACTTATACCATTGCCTACTGCCGCAACTCTAAACTTTGAGATGGTATATTGTCTAGCATCAATCTTTATGCCTTTGTTGAAATTCGAGGTATCCCCATTGGTTATTCCATCCATAAAAGCATCTTCATTTGGATATCCAACATAAGCAATGGGGTCTTGTATTGTGCCTGCTGGTTCAGAAGATCTGACCCATATAGGTGATTTGCCGCCATTATAAGCATCATCATAAACACCCCCTCTAAAATAAACCACATCTCCTGGGGTCATAGCATCAACCATATTGTCAATTCCTGATTCCCCCCATGGGTCAGCGAAAGTTCCTGTACCTGTACCGGCTACATCATCCACAAAGAATATAGAGGAGGCATTGATTCGAAAAGGAATAGTGTTGGAGGTGCTGCCACCGACTGTTACAGAAATAGTGCCATCACCTGCTGTCATTAAGTCATTCAATTGAAAAGTGATTGTTTGCAGGAAGGGCACGGGGTTATTGTATTCACCCCAAGCATCTAAATAATCTGAGTTTGCTTGTAATTGCACACCGTTTACGGTGACAAAATTAGCGCCACGATCAGCGCCGAAATATCTGCCCCAAATTGTTACCACTGCACCTTTATTGGGGCTGGCATTGTTCCAGCCAGAAGCAGGTGCTGAAATTAAATCAGAAAATAATAGTACGGGGTTTTCAGGAGCTGCATAGCTCGTTAAACTCTTTAATATCAATATAGATATTATGGATGTCTTGATTAAAAGTTTCATTGTTTTGCTCTCTTGATTCCATTCAATATTGCAAGTCATCTGTAATCCCAGCAGGGGTCAAATCAGAGGTTATTAGTACCAAACCCTATTAGTACTTGTGTCACTCTATCATATCAACTATGTTCTCCAAGCGGTGGTTTCTCTGAAAATAGTTGAAACTGTAGTAATCTCTACTTAAGCATATTCAAGAAAAGCCCCCTAAAACATTATTGAAAGTTGCTAACTCCGATTTACTAATGGTTTCTAACAGCAGCTTCCATATCTAGTACTGCTTGCATCGTGTAGATACACTTTGGCCGCAATAATTCGGTGGACCTGTCTTTATTGTGAGTTAATTATTTAGTGATTATTCACGCTCTGTCTAGGCATTTTCGGAACTAATATTAGCGTTTACTATACTGACATCTTCTATTCCTAAAAAGCCCATCACATGGGTTAAGTGACTTGATGCAAAATCAAGTTCAGAGCCTATGATTACACCACCAGATGCTATTACGATATACGCTTTTTTGTTTTTGAGCAGTCCATCTACTCCACTTTCTGTATATTTAAAAGTTACGCCCACTCTAGCAACCATATCAATCCAGGCCTTGAGCGTTGCGGGAATGCCAAAATTGTAGATAGGTACCCCAATAACTATATGTGTGGCTATTTGTAGTTCATTGATTAAAACATCAGACTGGATTAGTTTACTGTTCTGTAACTCTGTTCTTTCATCAGGGTCGGTGAAGTTTGCCGCAATCCACTGTTCATCAACAAAGGGTATCCCTAGGGCTAAATCCCTGCTAATGACAGAGCTACCCGGGTATTTTTCACTCAGATCTTCAACTACAACTCCAGATTGAAGTCTGGTTAAAGAGTTTTGATATCTTCCGCTAGAATTTATGTGCAGTATATTGTTCATAAGTTGTTTTTAATTTATTTGTTTAGTAGTTGATATTATATAGTTGACTAAAAAACAATAAACGGCCAATATATAAACTTACAGTTCTAAATATTAGAACAATAACAAATAAGCATAATCCTATTTATGAATAAATTTGCAGATATGAAAGCCTTTATTCGTATTGTGGATGCCGGTAGCATCACCAAAGCGGCAGATCAACTACATGTGGCAAAGTCTGCGGTCAGTAAACGCTTATCAGATTTAGAACACAGACTGGGAGTCACACTACTAAACAGAACCACCAGATCTCAAGCGCTAACGGACGATGGGAAAATATATTACCAACAATGCGTGCGCATTATTGATGATATTTCTGAAGTAGAGTCCTCTTTACAAAGCAAACTGTGTGCGCTGACTGGAACGATTAAGATAACAGTTCCCCTATCTTTTGGGTTATCACACTTGGCCCCTGTGTTGCATAAATTCAACCTTATGCATAAGCAAATAAAATTCGATATAGATTTTAGTGACAGAAAAGTGGATATAGTTAATGAAGGATACGATATGTCCATTCGGATTGGAAAATTAGAAGACTCAAGTTTAAAAGCAAAAAAGATTACTTCAGTGAAAACCCTATTGGTCGCCAGCCAAGATTACCTAGACCGACGCGGCACTCCAAACACAGTAAAAGATTTATTAAGTAAGCATGTTAAATTACACTACCGAAATACAACTGGCACCGTGTTTTTTAAAAATGAAAATCAAGTCTCTATTCCAGCTCACATCCCTAATGTGATGACTTCAAATAATGGTGAATACTTATGCCAGGCCGCAATTAACGGTATGGGTTTATTAAACACACCAGATTTCTTATGCTATAAACATATAAAAAGCGGTGCACTTGTAAGGGTTTTGCCAGATTGTTATCAACCGACTATTATTGGGGTTTATGCCATATATCCCCAAACCAAGCATTTACCTAGAAGAATTAGGGAGCTTATAGATTTTATTGTCCAGTCATTTGGCAACAAACCCTATTGGAACCTGGACTAAAAATAGTGTTGAGGTTTTTGAAAACTAGGTCAGTAAATAAAATGCAACTCTGGGAGAAGTTGCGCTTATTATACGAATTCAGGCAGTTATAACATAATCAGACTCTTTGGATAGCTGATGACTCGCTGCCGTTAGTTCTGCAAGCTCACTTGAATTGAAGCATTGTTTACAACATTAAATTTAGGTATTGCGAATCTTCTTAAATAAGCCAGTAACCTTATAAAGGATAAACCATACTATAAAGTAATTTATTATCGTTAGCAAAACCCCAACAAGCTTAAATTCAGTGGAGGCAACATTAAATATTGCCCCGGTAGGAATTATCATTATTGCTTCCCCATGGCCTGGGATAAAGGATGGCATTGTTAATGCCACTGTTAATGCCAAAATTATTTTATATGGTCTACTGGGAATATTTGTTTTTGCTAGCGCCAATACAACAAATAAACCTATTATAAAATAAACTAGTAATGGGTCTCAATTCTCATAGGCTTATTAATATTTCTCAAAACTAACGCCTGCATAGTTTACTGTAAATACAGAGTAAAGCAGCGTATTTATGGTCAATGTTGATGTAGTTGTTGTGCCATTCGTATCTGACCAAGAGTTATGAATCGACAGCCCTTGGTTTTTCATGTGGAAATCTTCTTCGCTTAGTTTATGAGAACATTGCATCCTTGAGTTCGATTGTTTTTCGGGGGTTGCTTAGCCACACCTTTGGCTTTGAAGTTTTTAATGATATTCTAAGCAATATGAAGCACCCACCAATTTTTGAAAGTATATTTGCTGACGCTTGGAGTGAGTTACCTCCTGTTATTCGTAAACATTACGCTAATCGCCCGTATTCAGATGATGCTGTGATTGTGGTTGGTAATCTTGATGTAATGAGTGCCGGAGTATTTAAACTGCTTTCTCCGATTATGAAGCTTATGGGACAAATACCTGTTAATAATGAAAGGAATGTTCCTGTTACAGTTCATTTTCAAAGCGACAAACACACTGAGGCATATCATTTTAATCGAGTTTTTTCTTTTAAAAACTCCAAACCCTATGCTTTCCGATCGCGTATGATCCAAATTAAAAATAATGAAGTTATCGAAATCATGCCTTTCGGTTTTTGTTGGAAAATGTTCTATCTTTGGGATGGGAAAAAGGTAGTGCTTAAGCATCGCGGTTACGCTTTACATCTTTTTGGTTATTTTATCCCTTTACCTATAACCTTCATAATAGGCAAAGGATATGGTGAAGAAACTGCGATTGATGACAACAGCTTTGACATGCTCACTCAGATAACTCACCGCTGGTGGGGGAAAATACATGAATATAAAGGCCGCTTTCATGTAAAGAAAGAACTTTGACTAAGCGTATTTTAATTATAGGTGGGTACGGAAATTTTGGCAGTGTTATCACATCAATGCTTGCTCAAGAAAACAAGGTTCAAGTTATTATCGCCGGGAGATCACTCCAGAAAGCGGATCAATTAGCTTCAAAACTAGAAGCCACCAATAAACCTGAAACTATCGCACTTGATATAAACATAAACTTCTCTGCGGTTCTCGCGAAAATAAATCCCGACATAGTTATCCATACTTCTGGGCCATTTCAATCACAAAATTACGATTTGGCAATGGCATGTGTGACCCAAGGTTGTCATTATATTGATTTGGCTGATGGGCGTAAATTCGTAGCTGGCATTACAGTTCTGGATAAGAAAGCCAAACAAGCGGGTGTTCTCATTATTAGTGGCGCCAGCTCTGTACCGTGTTTTACATCTGCCTTGGTTGATCACTCCAGAAGTGAGTTTCAAACTCTTGAAGAATTAGATTATGGGATCACCACAGCGCAAAAAAACAACCCCGGACTGGCGACAACTATTGCAATTTTGAGTTATGTGGGAAAACCTTTTATGACTAAAATAGATGGCCAAATGAAAAGCGTATTCGGTTGGCAAAATCTTCATTTACATAAGTATTCTGAGCTTGGCCGACGCTTTTTAGGTAATTGTGATGTGCCTGATCTTACCTTGTTTCCTAAGCGTTATCCAGAACTCAAAACCATAAGATTTTACGCTGGACTGGAGCTTCCCTTTACCCACTTAACACTTTGGTTGCTCTCATGGCTAGTGCGTATCCGGCTGATTTCAAAACTGGAAAAAGTAGCGGGGCGGCTTCTGAAAACATCTGGTGTACTTGATTCCCTTGGAACTGATACAAGCGGGCTTCATATGAAACTGTCAGGTAAAGGAACTGATGGTATTAACAAGAGTATTAAATTTGAACTCATTGCTCGCTCAGGTGATGGGCAATATATTCCCTGCATACCAGCAATCATTCTGGCTAAAAAACTCATCAACAACGAATGAAATCAGGCAGGAGCACAAGCATGTGTTGGTTTCATAACACTGGCTGAATATTTAGATGCTTTGAGTCACCTTGATATAAAGACGAACTATCATTAATTGCACACCGGCCTGTCGCTTAAATGGGAGCGGTACCTTCAGGTACCGTCCCCGGTAAATAAGGGAGTCGGCCGATAAGCCGGGTTCTGTCTTGGGCAATCATTCATCTGGGAATGCCGTCGCCGACATCCTCATGCGACCTACCCGGGGACTTGACGGACCGCCTCAGCGTCCCCCTATTTGGTCTTGCTCCAGGTGGGGTTTACCTTGCCACGGAATGTTACCACCCGTGCGGTGCGCTCTTACCGCACCCTTTCACCCTTACCAGCGATAAATTGCTGGCGGTCTACTCTCTGTTGCACTAGCCGTAAGCTCGCGCTTCCCAGGGGTTACCTGGCACCTTGTCCTGTGGAGCCCGGACTTTCCTCCAGTCTTGCGACCAGCGATTGCCTGGCCGACTCCCATGTAAAGGATTCACTATTTGGCGAAAAGTTGCAATCTATTTCGACTATTTCTGTCACTCGAGCAAACTAACAATAAGCCTTAAATCACAATTGTAATTCCCGCCAATAAATAAGCTACCACTAAGCCCTACCGTATAGCCACATTTCGGCCGCTGAACTACATCTTGTGTCGGATGATTAGCAGCTACACGATATAGGGTGTTTTTTTCGTATTTTTAGCTTCCCAGGCAAGAATTTATAAGGGGTTTAAGGCTTGTTCATGCTTGACTTTAGCTTATCAAAGGATTATTGTGCATTTTAGTGGGAAAAAGTGGATAAATCTGGGATGGAAGGGTAAAAGAGTGTTTTTTGGTGAAACTGCAATTACTTTGGACAGCAAGGGACGGATGGCGATACCAACGCGCCACCGCGAAGAGCTGTTGTCCGTCAGTAATAACCGTCTGGTGCTAACTTACAGCCCATTCGATAGCGGAGCGCTTTGGCTATATCCGGAAGATGAGTGGAAAAAGGTTCGTGATGAGGTTATGGCCTTAAGCACTTTTGCACAAAGTCATCGAAGCCTGCAAAGGCGATTGGTCGGTAGTGCAACACCGATAGAACCGGATGCCAATGGGCGATTATTGCTACCACAGACCCATCGGCAGGTTACTGGCTTGGAAAAGCGTGCCGTATTTATGGGTATGGGTACACACTTTGAAATTTGGAATGAAACCACACTGAGCCAGAAACGCGCAGAAGAAGAAAGAACCCTGGGTGATAGTACATCCGAGGAGATGGCGAAACTGGTGTTATAAGGAATATTAGGAATTATTGTGCCTGAGCAGAACGACACAGCATACAGCCATATACCAGTAATGCTGGAGGAGACGCTTACAGGACTAGAAATAAAGCCGGATGGACAGTATTTAGACGGTACCTTCGGCAGAGGTGGACACGGTCGTGCTTTATTGTCACGACTAGGAAAGCAAGGACGCTTATTTGCCTTTGACAAAGACCCGGATGCAATAGCAGAAGGACAGAAGTTAGCCGCACAAGAGCCGCGCTTCAGTATTGTTCAGGGTAGTTTTGCAGATGTGGATCACCTGCTAGGTGATTTGGGTTTAGTTGAGTTTGCAGGTTTTGATGGAATATTGCTCGATTTGGGCGTTTCATCCCCTCAACTTGATGACCCGGACCGGGGTTTTAGCTTTCGAGCTGAAGGCCCACTTGATATGAGAATGAACCCGGCACATGGGGTTTCTGCGGCTGAGTGGTTGGCGGGCGCAGATGAAAATGAAATTACCCGTGTGTTACGAGAGTTCGGAGAGGAGCGCCAAGCGCGCAGGATTGCGAGAAGCATAGTGACAAGCCGGCAGCAGAAGCCTATTGCTACCACGGCTCAATTAGCTCAGCTAATTAAGTCGACAATAGGCCGACCGCAGGATAAAAAACATCCGGCAACAAAAAGCTTCCAGGCAATCCGTATAAAAATAAACAACGAGTTAGCCGATTTGGCTACTGGACTCGATGCGATCATCAAGCAACTGCGACCTGGTGGCAGGCTGGCGGTGATCAGCTTCCACTCGCTGGAAGATCGTATCGTCAAGCGGGCTTTTAAAAAAGCCGCTCAAGCAGGTCCAGTTTATCGGAAGCTGCCCCCGGTACCTGGTGCCAGGGCAGTTCTCCGACTTGTTGCTAAAGCTCAATTCCCCTCCGAAGAAGAAATCAGTCTCAATCCCCGCTGTCGTAGTGCTGTACTGCGTGTTGCGGAAAAACTTAGCTGATGGCGCGCGCCTTATTGGCGTTGTTGCTGTTGCTGACAGTGATTGTCAGTGCACTATTGGTAGTGGATACGCGCCATCAGGCTCGTCAGTTGTTTTTACAACTTGAGAGTTTGGCGCAAGGCAGAGATGTGGCTAATAGTGAATGGAGTCGTTTGCAGTTAGAGCAGGCCACCCTGGCAGATGCCGGGCGGGTTGAGCGAATTGCTAGCCAAAAATTGGGGATGCTAACCCCGGATGAAATTCGGATATTAATCGTAAATTAATGAAAAAGAAGGTACATAAAAACACCGCCAGACAGAATAGAAAAGCCGGCTTTCGCCTGTTTTTTATGCTCGGTCTGTTACTTGTGTGTACCGCAGGCCTTGCGACCCGGGCGGTTACCCTGCAAGTTATTGATACAGAATTCCTACAGGGGCAGGGTGAGGCTCGGTATTTGCGCGAAGTTGAGATCCCGGCTACCCGGGGTGTGATTTACGACCGCAACCAGGTACCACTGGCAGTCAGCACGCCAGTTGAGTCGCTTTGGGCCCATCCTGGGCAGTTGTTGGAAACCCGGGAAAACATCGACAAGCTCGCAGCTGTGCTCGGCACCGATGCTGATGAGCTGGAGCGTAAACTCAATACTCGTTCCGAAAAAGAATTTGTCTGGCTCAGACGCCATTTGCCACCTTCAATAGCCTCCCAAGTAGCGGCGCTGGAATTACCGGGGGTCAATCTTGAGCGTGAGTATCGGCGCTTTTATCCTTCCAGTGAAGTCAGCGTGCATGTGCTTGGGTTTACTAATATTGATGATGTCGGTCAGGAAGGGCTTGAGCTGGAATATAACGATTGGTTGCAAGGTGTGCCGGGTTCCAAACAGGTCATCAAGGATCGCCGCGGGCGGGTGGTTGAAGATGTGCGTTTGATCCGGCCGGCACAACCCGGACGTGACTTAACCCTAACACTGGATAACCGCCTCCAGTATCTGGCATACCGTGAACTCAAACGCACCATGCTAGAGCATAACGCGCAGTCAGGTTCTGTTGTGTTGCTGGATGTTGCCACTTCGCAGATATTAGCGATGGTCAATGCGCCTACCTACAACCCGAACCAATCTGTCAGCCGGGAGTCGCAAGCTTTGCGCAATCGGGCCGTAACTGATGTTATTGAGCCCGGCTCGGTGATGAAGCCGTTTGCGATAGCAGCCGCTCTGGAAACCGGCATGTATACCCCTGATTCACCCATTGATACCGAGCCTGGAAGTATTCGGATTTCCGGACACACCATTAATGACACAAACAACTACGGCATGCTGGATGTAACCGGGGTTATCACAAAATCAAGTAATGTCGGCACCTCAAAAATTGCCTTATCACTTGAGCCTGAACATCTCTGGGGTAGTTATAATCGCTTCGGTTTTGGTAAGGTGAGCGGTTCGGGTTTTCCCGGTGAGTCGGCAGGGGTGCTGAGAAATTTCCAACGCTGGCATAAAGTTGAACAGGCAACCATTGCCTATGGTTATGGAATTTCTGTAACCGCATTACAGCTTGCCAGGGCCTATACAGCAATTGCCAATAGCGGGCGTATTCGCGCGCCAAGCTTTATCAAACAGGTAGAAAACCCACTGGTGTCAGTAATGGACCCGGCGATTGCGGCGCAGATTCGGGATATGCTGCTGACGGTTACTGGCCCTGAAGGCACCGGGGAAAAAGCCCGAGTGAAGAACTATCTGGTGGGTGGAAAAACAGGCACCTCAAGAAAAGCCAGTGCTGCAGGTTATGAAGAGCGCTACATTGCCACATTTGCCGGCTATGCCCCGGCCAGTGATCCGCAGCTTGTGCTGGTGGTGGTTATCGATGATCCACAGGGGAATGGATATTATGGGGGTACTGTAGCCGGGCCTTTGTTTTCAAGAGTAATGTCGGGTTCATTGCGTTTGCTGGATATTGCCCCGGATGACTTTCAGGTCGCTATGGCAGAGCAGTCGTTGCAAGTACCTAAACCCGTTAAAAACCGGGCAGATAATCATGCCCCATAATCTCAGGGAAGTGTTTGCAGGCTGGGGCGAGGGCATAGATATGTCGGCTATCCCGGATATCAGCGTGAATAATTTGAGCCTTGATTCCCGTTGTATTAGTGCAGGCGATGTATTTATTGCGCTTGCTGGAATTCAAAGCCACGGGCTTGAGTTTGCAGCCAAGGCACAAGCTAATGGTGCGTTAGCGATTCTTTGTGATCAAACAAAATCAATAGAGTCCGAGAGTTTTGATGGCCCATTGGTGTTGATTCCAGGTTTGCAGCAGCGCCAGGCAGAATTGGCATCACGGTTTTATGGGGCCCCGGATGATGATATGCATCTGCTAGGTGTTACTGGCACCAATGGTAAGACTTCGGTTGCACATTTTATCGCTCAAGGCTGGCAGCTTTGGCGTGGTAAGGCCGGATTAATCGGCACCCTTGGTGCTGGACAGTTAGATGAATTATCGCCAACTGAACATACCACCCCGGATGTTTTCACCACTTATGCGCAGCTGGCAAAGTTGCGCGCCGAAGATATTGGCTTAACGGCTATGGAAGTCTCATCGCATGCCCTCGATCAGGGCCGAGTAGGCTTTTTGTCTTTTGATGTGGCTGTGTTTACCAACCTCAGCCAGGACCATCTAGACTATCACGGTGATATGGATAGTTACGCGGCGGCAAAACAGCGTTTGTTTACAGAGCACCAACCGCATTTTGCGGTTTTGAATATTGCTGATGAAGTCGGTCGTCGCTGGATGTCTGAATTACCAAATAATACTCAGTGTTTGAGCTATTACGGCGACTCAGCTATTGCCGAGCAGGGCAGCAACAAAGCTTCCGCTGCAGATATATATGCCAGTGCCGTAGAAGCGAAGCAACAGGGCATTCGTTTTCGTCTACACAGCCCCTGGGGTGAAGCCGTCATCCAAAGCAATTTATTCGGTCGTTTTAATCTGGATAACCTACTGGCAACTGCGGTAACCCTGGGTTTGTTGGGTATGCCATTCACTCAATTATGCCATGCTCTGGAATTAATTCAGCCGGTGCATGGAAGAATGCAGCGGATAACTGCCGAAGCCAATCAACCGTTGGTGGTAGTGGATTACGCACACACCCCTGCCGCTCTCAAGCAAGCTTTGCTAAGTCTGCGCGCGCACACGCAAGGTCAGCTTTTATGTGTATTTGGCTGTGGCGGTGACCGGGATAAAGGCAAGCGGCCGTTAATGGCGGCAATCGCGGAAAAATACGCCGAACGGGTATACCTCACCAGTGATAACCCTCGTTCTGAAGACCCACTCAAAATTATTGATGAAGCCACAGCAGGTTTCACGAATCCACAAGCGGTTAGTATCGAGCCTGACCGTGCTGCAGCTATTCGGTTGGCGGTTTATGCGGCCACCGATAAAGATGTTGTGCTGATTGCCGGCAAAGGGCATGAGCAGTATCAGCAACTAGGCGTGCAAAAAATACCCTTTGATGATGCCCTTGAGGCTCGCTTGGCATTGGGGGTGGCTGCATGATTAAGCTGAGCCTAATGGAAGCCGCGTGCATTGTTTCTGGACAATTATTTGATGCCGATTCGGCTGCGACTGATTTTTACGGTGTGGTGATTGATTCTAGGCAAGTCCGGCAAGGCCAGTTGTTTGCGGCATTGCCCGGCGAGCACACGGACGGTCATGAGTATGTGGCTTCGGTATTGACCCAAGGTGCAGTAGTTGCGCTTGTTACCACCCCGATTGAAAATGCGGGCGCACAAATAGTCGTTAAAGATGTACAGCTTGCGCTGGGTGAACTCGCGGCCTTCTGGCTGGCACGCTTGCGTGCTGAAGGTAATCTCACAGTTATAGGGCTGACGGGCAGCAACGGTAAAACTACAGTTAAAGAAATGCTCGGTAGTGTGCTCTCGCTCAAGCATAAGGTATTAATGACTCAGGGCAATTTTAATAATGAGTTGGGGCTGCCGTTAACCCTGTTCGAGCTTGATTCTGCCGATGAATATGCCATTTTAGAATTGGGTGCCAGTCGCGCGGGTGATATTGCTAACCTGTGCGGAATTTGCAAGCCGGATGTTGCTTTATTAAATAATGTAGGTCCTGCTCATCTGGAAGGCTTTGGTGATCTTCAGGGTGTTGCAGTGGCGAAAGGAGAGATATTTGCAGGTCTGCAAAGCGGAGGATCCGCGATCGTTAACGCTGATGAACCTTGGCATGACCTTTGGAAAAGCCAAATTGCAAATGCCAAGACCTTTAACTTTGGCAGCAACCCTGCAGCTGATATATGGGCAGACCTAAGCACCGAAAAATTCAATCTAAATACCAGTGCAGGCCAAATCAACGATCTAAGCTTGCCACTGCCTGGCCAACATAATCGTATGAACGCTCTGGCTGCAACCGCAGTATTGCAGGCGCTTTCGATTCCACTAGCGGAAATTCGGCAGGGGCTGGAGCAGGTGTCAGCAGCGACAGGACGACTACAAAGCCATAAAGCTTCTGGTGGTTGGCAGGTCATTGACGATACTTACAACGCAAATCCGGCTTCTGTATATGCCGGCATCGCGGTTTTAACCGAAACTTTAAGCGCAGATGATACTGCCTGGTTGATTCTCGGTGATATGGCAGAGCTCGGCGAGGATAGTCCGCAACTACATAAACAAATGGGCGAAGCCGCACGCTCTGCTGGCGTTTCGCGTTTGTTTGCACTAGGCGAGCAAACGAAATTCAGTGTTGCAGGTTTTGGAAAAAACGCCTGTCACTATGCTAATAAGGCCGACTTGCTGGATACGCTTTTGGCCGACATTCATCCGCGCGTTACTTGTCTGGTCAAGGGCTCGCGGAGTATGGGTATGGAAGAAGTGGCCAATGCCTTGTTGCAGGAACCAACAGCTTCGAATGCAGCAAACCACCATAGGGAGACTGTCTAATGTTGCTTTGGTTAACGCAGTGGTTGAGTGAGTTTAATTCCGATTTTTCTGTATTTTCGTATATAACGCTGCGCAGTATTCTAAGCGCATTGACGGCACTGGCTATCTCGCTGATGGTCGGCCCCGGGTTTATTCGGCGGATGAGTCGTACCCAAGGTGGGCAGCCGATTCGTGAAGACGGTCCGGCAACCCATTTTGTCAAAGCCGGCACCCCGACCATGGGCGGGGCATTAATTCTGCTTGCGGTGGTTTTAGCGACCTTACTCTGGGGTGATTTAAGCAATCGCTTTATCTGGCTGGTTGTTCTGGTCACGCTGGCATTTGGCGTGGTTGGTTGGATTGATGATTATAAAAAAATTGTACGCCAAGACCCGAAAGGCATGTCCTCTCGTTGGAAATATTTAAGCCAGTCCATAATCGGTCTGGTGGCTGCAATAGTTCTTTTATACACCTCTGAAACACCAGCAACCACCATGCTGATTGTGCCTTTCTTTAAGTCGGTAATGTTACCGCTTGGTGGCATGGCGTTTGTATTGTTAGCGTATTTTGTGATCGTTGGTTCATCCAATGCCGTGAATCTCACAGATGGCCTCGATGGACTTGCCATTATGCCGACGGTATTAATTGCCGGTGCACTGGGGATATTTTCCTATGTTGCAGGGCATGCGGTGTTTTCGGAATATCTTGCGGTGCCGTATGTGCCTGGTGCCGGGGAGTTAGCGATTTTTTGTGGTGCGCTTGCGGGGGCTGGTCTGGGATTTCTTTGGTTTAACACTTATCCGGCCCAGGTGTTTATGGGTGATATCGGCGCGCTGGCTATGGGCGCAGCATTGGGTTTGGTTGCCGTCATTATTCGCCAAGAGCTGGTGTTTTTTATTATGGCGGGTGTGTTCGTAATGGAAACAGTTTCGGTCATTCTGCAGGTGGCTTCATTTAAGTTAACAGGTAAACGCATTTTTCGGATGGCGCCGATTCATCATCATTTTGAATTGAAGGGCTGGCCGGAGCCGCGGGTGATTGTGCGGTTTTGGATTATTTCCGTAATTTTGGTATTGGTGGGTCTAGCGACCCTGAAAATCAGGTAGAGCTAAGAAGTTGGTGTTGAGACAATGAGTAATGGCATATAACAATGGCTTATAGGCAAACAATAGCAGCCAATCATGCAGGGGTCGGAATCCAGGCCAGGCGTTATGCTGCCATAAAACAAAAAATTGGTCTGGATAAGTGGATATTGATTCCAACGATTATGCTTGCCGCTATTGGCCTAATTATGGTTGGTTCCGCTTCAATTTCCGTGGCGGAAGGGCAGGGGTTGGGAATTCATTACTACACCTGGAAACATGCGATCTTCTTATTCCTTGGTTTGATCTTGGCCTCGACATTTACCTTGGTTTCGACCGAATTTCTGTACAAAATATCCAAACCGATGATGTTGTTGGGAGCGCTGGCCTTATTGATTGTGTTTATTCCCGGTTTGGGCAAAGAAGTCAACGGCTCCATCCGCTGGATTCAGCTGGGGCCGATGAGCTTTCAGACGGTGGAAGCCGCAAAGCTAATGCTGATTGTGTATATGGCAGGGTATCTGGTCAGGCATCAGCAGGCCATTCAAACAAATTTCTTTGCTACTTTAAAACCTATACTGATTGCCGGTCTGTATATGATTATTCTGTTAGTCCAGCCGGATTTTGGTAGTGCAGTGATCATCACCTTTATTGTTGGTGGTATGTTGTTTCTTGCCGGAGCTGCCTGGACTCATATCGCGATATTGATTGCGTTGGTGTCTCCGGTATTTATCTGGGCGGCGATGGAGCCCTATCGCTTGCGTCGGATTGTCAGTTTTATGGATCCCTGGGCGGATCCATTTAACTCCGGTTTTCAATTAACCCAGGCATTAATCGCCATTGGCCGTGGCGAAATGTTCGGTGTCGGCCTGGGTGCCAGCATTCAAAAGTTATTCTATTTACCGGAAGCACATACCGACTTTATATTCAGCGTTTACGCCGAAGAGATGGGTCTGGTCGGTGTGCTGCTGTTAATGCTTCTCTTTATTACCTTAATTGGTCGAATTTTAATGGTGGGCCTGGCATCGGTTAGGGCAGATCGGCCGTTTGCCGGTTTTATGGCATATGGGGTGGGTCTCTGGCTGAGTTTTCAAGCACTGGTTTCCATGGGTGTGAATATGGGCGTGCTACCCACAAAGGGTCTCACTTTGCCGCTGATATCATCCGGCGGGTCGAGTATATTGATGACCTGCATGGCGCTCGGGCTGGTATTGCGAATTAAATATGAACTGGACCGGGAAATGGATCCCCGATCGGTGCGTCGGCGTGAGCTGGCAGGTGGTTTCAATGACCATTAAGCAGCAGCGCGTGATGATAATGGCAGGCGGTACAGGCGGGCATATATTCCCAGGTTTGGCAGTTGCCGATGAACTCCGCAGCAAGGGTGTTGATGTCGCCTGGTTGGGTACTCAGGCCGGGCTGGAAAGCCGCTTGGTGCCGGCACAAGGTTATCCCCTGCACACTATCAAAATTCAGGGTTTGCGTGGTAAAGGTCTGAAAGGCTGGTTGCTGGCACCTTGGAAAATCATTCAAGCCTTGCGTCAGGCGAATGCTATTGTGAAAAAATTTGGCCCCTGTGTGGTCTTGTCTATGGGTGGCTATGTGGCCGGCCCCGGAGGGCTTGCGGCCCGTCTTCGTGGTATCCCTTTGCTTATACACGAGCAGAATAGGGTCCCGGGAATGACCAATAAAATCCTTGCGCGTTGGGCAAAAATTAAATTTCAGGGTTTTCCGGACAGTTTTCCGGCATCTAATTCGGTGATTACTGTTGGCAATCCCGTGCGAGAATCCATCCTCAGTATCGAGGCCCCAAGCCAGCGTATGTCGCAGCGCAGCGGGCCGTTACGCTTGTTGGTGTTAGGCGGCTCTCAGGGAGCTGCAGCACTAAATCGTATGTTACCCACGGCGCTAGCAAGATTACCTGTAGATACGCAGCTGTTGGTGCGCCATCAGGCGGGCAAAGGACATGCTGGACCTACCCGGGAACGCTATCAAGCTGAAGAGCTTAGTGCCGATGTGAGTGAGTTTATTGAGGATATGGCAGCTGCCTATGCTTGGGCTGACCTTGTGATTTGCCGAGCAGGCGCGTTAACCGTGGCAGAGATAGCTGCCGCTGGATTAGCAGCCGTATTTATACCATTTCCGGCAGCCGTTGATGACCATCAAACCCGGAATGCGGAATATCTAGCCAGTGCAGGTGCTGCCAGAATTCTGCAGGAAGCCAATCTCAAAGCTGAAGATTTAGCCAAAGTATTAACCAGCTTAACTTCCAGCAGGGTGAAGTTAATCCAGATGGCAGAGGTCGCCAGGAGCCTGGCTTTGCCGGATGCCGCGAAAATTGTTGCCAGCCGTTGCCAGGAGATGTGCGCATGAAATCTGCAAATCTAAAAACCGGTTCCGGTCAGATGCATAGAATATCTAGGGTGCATTTTGTCGGTATTGGTGGTGCGGGAATGAGCGGGATAGCAGAAGTTATCGCCAATTCCGGCTACCAGGTTTCTGGTTCGGACTTAAAAGCATCGACTCTTACCGCACACCTACAAAGTATCGGCATAGAAATTCATATTGGCCATCGCGCAGAAAATATAAGCACCGCAGATGTAGTGGTAGCCTCCAGTGCGATCCCTGTAGACAATCCTGAGTTGCAGGCCGCTAGAGAGCAAAGAATTCCGGTTGTACGACGGGCTGAAATGCTGGCAGAACTGATGCGCTTTAAAAAAGGCATTGCAGTTGCCGGCACCCACGGCAAAACCACTACCACCAGTTTGTTGGCGGCCATTCTCGCCGAGGCCGGGTTGGACCCGACATTTATTATAGGTGGCCTGGTCAATGCATTTGGTAGCCATGCCCGCTTGGGTAAGGGCGAATACCTGGTTGCCGAGGCGGATGAAAGCGATGCTTCATTCCTACTGTTGCAACCGATGATGGCGGTGATTACCAATATAGATAGTGATCACTTGGAAGCTTATGCGGGTGATTTTGAAAACTTACGTAGCGCCTTCCTTGAATTTATTCACCATCTACCGTTTTACGGTGTTTCAGTGTTGTGTATTGATGATCCGGAGGTCAGGGGTATTCTCGCTGATGTCAGTCGTACAATACTGACTTTTGGGCAGCATCCGGATGCGGATATTCGCACCAGCAATATTCGTCAACAAGGCCGGCAGATGGACTTTGATGTGAGTTTTCCCAATCAGCAGAATAAACTAGCAGTAAGCATTAACTTGCCCGGTGTGCACAATGTCAGCAATGCGCTTGGGGCAATTGCTGTGGCTTGGGAGCTTGGGGTTGAGCCTGAAGCAATGCGCAAAGCCTTGGCGGAGTTTGCCGGGGTGGGTCGTCGTTTCGCCGAAGTTGGTGAATTACCGCTTGGTACGGGTAGCGTTACAGTGCTAGAGGATTACGGACATCACCCAACCGAGCTTGCGGTAACCATTGAGGCTGCCCGTAAAGGCTGGCCAGAACGCCGGCTGGTAGTGGTTTTTCAACCGCACCGTTACAGTCGTACCCGTGAGTTGTTCGATGATTTTGCACAGGTTCTGGCAGAGCCGGATGTGTTGGTTATGACCGATGTTTACCCAGCAGGAGAAGATCATATCCCTGGTGCAGATTCTCAGTCACTCTGTCGTGCGGTGCGTAATCGTGGTCGGGTTGACCCTGTAATGATTTCTGATGTGCATAGCCTACCGGAACAATTGCCGGCAATTCTTGAGGATGGCGATTTGGTATTGTTGATGGGTGCAGGTGATATAGGTTCGGTCGCTAGTCAATTGCGAAATGCTGGAACTTTCACCAGTTGCGAGGGCAAAGCGTGAATCACAGCGGCTTACATCCTGAAAAATATGGCTGCGTAGCGCTGGTCGTTGGTGGTGATAGTCCGGAGCGGGCCGTTTCGTTGGCGGGTGGCAAGTCAGTAGCAGCAGCGTTGGCGCGTATGAATATTGATTATGTGGTTTTTGATGGTGTACGCCCACTGTTTGAAGCCATTGAAAAAGGCACTATTGAGCGTGTGTTTAACTTAATGCACGGCACCGGTGGAGAAGACGGCAGGCTGACTGGAGCATTGGATTTACTCAAAACCCCAGTAACAGGCAGTAGTGTTTTAGGCTCCGCATTGACCATGGATAAGGTGCGTTCCAAGCAAATTTGGAAAAGCGCGGGAATTCCTACCACCGATTTTATCCTTAGCACTGCAGATCGCGATGACAGCGATAAAATATTTAAGGCGTTTGATTTACCATTATTTGTTAAGCCTGTGGATCAGGGTTCATCGCTGGGAATCAGTAAAGTGACAGCGAAAGAACAGTTGCCAGAAGCGATTGCACTGGCGGCGAGTTTCAGTTCCATGGTGATAGTAGAGCCGGGTATTGCCGGGCGGGAATACTTTGCCGGGATTATTGATAGCGAATGCCTGCCGCTGATTGCAGTTGAGCCAGACAGTGAGTTTTATGATTATAAGGCGAAGTATGAATCTAATCAGACGCGTTATTTTTGCCCTTGTGGTTTGTCTGCTGAGATCGAAAAGCAATTACAACAACTAGCCAAAAGAGCCTTTGATGAGTTGGACGCTAGTGGCTGGGGTCGGGTTGATTTTATTCTCGATGAATCTGGAAAACCCTGGTTTCTGGAAGTGAACACAATCCCGGGAATGACCGACCACTCGCTGATTCCACAAGCAGCAGCGCAAGCGGGTATGGATTTTGACCAGCTGGTATTAAGGATACTCGACACCAGCTTTTCAGGAGCTAGCTTGTGAAACTTAATTTCCAACCAGAAAAATTGCAACAAGGTGTCATTAAGCCCGGATTGGTTGGTGTAGTCCTGGTGATTGCCTTAACCGCACTGGTTGTAACCTGGTTAACCTCAGGAATGTTGGGAGCCAACAAATGGCCGATTAAATGGTTGGATGTCAGTGGTCCGCTGCAACGAGTAAGCGCTGATCAAATAAGGGCAGTGCTAGAGCCTGAAATCAATGGAGGGTTTTTCACTATTGATTTGGATCGCGTTCGCGCAATAACAGAAGGAATTCCATGGGTGTCTTCAGCTGAGGCCAGAACACAGTTTCCGGACACAATTGAAGTAAGGGTGCTGGAATACACGGCAGTAGCTCACTGGGGAAGCAGCCAATTGATTTCTGAGCAGGGAGTCGCATTTACAGTTCCGGCAGCTAATAAAATTCAAGGTTTACCGCGTTTACAGGGGCCGGATAATCAGCTTGAAGCGGTAGTCACATTCTGGCAACAGGCCAACAAACGCTTGGGAGAAGTCTCTTTGGAAGTAGAAGACTTGCGCTTACACAAGCGCGGTTCTTGGGAGCTGTTGTTGATGAATAACACCCGGGTGATGTTAGGGCGCGAAAATGTACTGCCCCGCTTGCAACGCCTGATAGCAAACTGGAACCAGCTCACTCAGCGAGGTGTAAATATCCCGCTGAGTGTTGATTTACGCTACACCAACGGATTCGCAGTTCAGTGGGTGGAGAGCTCATGATAACTGCCAAAAATAATAAGCAAGTTCATGGTGATATGCCATTGAACCGTTTGGAGAATTAGCAGGAATGTCGAAAAAACATGCACAAACACTGGTCGTTGGGCTGGATATTGGTACCTCCAAGATAGTTGCCATAGTCGGTGAATTAAAGGAAGACGGTACG
The DNA here is from genome assembly GCA_021648045.1 of Lysobacterales bacterium. Taxonomy (GTDB): domain Bacteria; phylum Pseudomonadota; class Gammaproteobacteria; order Xanthomonadales; family SZUA-36; genus SZUA-51. The sequence goes on along the minus strand of JAKITM010000014.1, from coordinate 10,819 downwards.
GTTGAAGTCGTCGGTATCGGTTCGCATCCATCACGCGGCTTAAAACGCGGGGTTGTGGTTGATATTGAGTCAACGGAACAGTCGATTCAACGCGCAATTGGAGAGGCCGAACTGATGTCCGGTTGCGAAATTAATTCAGTCTATGCGGGTATTACCGGTAATCATATTCGCAGCCTTAATTCACGCGGAGTTGTCGGCATTAAAGATCGCGAGGTAACCGAAGGCGATGTGGATCGGGTTTTGGATTCCGCACGGGCCGTTAATGTTTCTGCCGACCAACAAATTATCCATGTGTTGCCACAGGAATACATTATTGATGACCAGGATGGAATTCGTCAGCCTATTGGCATGGCCGGGGTACGCATGGAAGTGTTGGTGCATGTAGTCACAGCCGCCAGAGCTGCAGTGCGCAACATTACCAAATGTGTGCAACGCTGCGGTTTAGTAACTGATGATCTTATCTTGCAGCAGTTGGCCGCCAGCGAAGCGGTATTAACCGGTGATGAAAAAGACCTTGGTGTTTGTCTGGTCGATATCGGCGCGGGTACAACTGATATTGCGGTATTCCGCCAAGGTGCTATTCGGCACACCTGCTGCATACCAATCGCCGGTGATCAAGCAACCAATGATATTGCAGTGGCATTGCGTACCCCAACTCAACATGCCGAGGATATAAAAATTCAGTACGCCTGCGCGCTTGAATTATTAACCAAAGCGGATGAGTCAATCCAAGTGCCGAGTGTCGGTGATCGGGTTTCTCGGCGACTGGCAAGGCGTACATTGGCACAAGTGGTTGAGGCTCGTTACCGCGAGTTGTTGTCGTTGGTGCGCGATGAACTGCGCCGAAGTGGCTTTGAAAATATGATTCCAGCCGGGCTGGTGCTAACCGGTGGTGGTGCCAAGATGGAAGGTGTAGTTGAACTGGCAGAGGAAATATTTCATATGCCAGTTCGCTTGGGCGCTCCGAGAAATGTGACAGGTCTGTCAGATGTGGTAAATAACCATATTTATTCCTCGGGTGTAGGTTTACTGCTGTATGGCAGTAAAGCCTTAAATGAGTATGAAAATGCCGGCAAGCCTTCCAGTGGTGGTTCAATGTTTAGTGCCATAAAGAAATGGTTTGACGGAAATTTATAAAGTGATAAATGTAATAAGTGATAAATGTAAAAAATAGGATTTTAATTTGAGTTTCTCTAGGTAAGGCTCATCTGTAGAAAAAAGTGTCCATAGAGGCATAGCAGATAAGTCCACCGGAGAATTAATTAGTGCGAAGCAAGGAGAAGGAAAATGGCGTTTAAAATGGTAGAGAACTACACACCGGCAGCGGTGATAAAAGTAATTGGAGTTGGTGGAGGCGGAGGTAATGCAGTCGCCCAGATGGTCGAAAGCAACATTGAAGGGGTTGAGTTTATCGCCGCTAATACCGATGCGCAGGCCTTACGCAACTACAAAGGTGATTCAGTATTGCAGTTGGGAACTAATGTAACCAAAGGTTTGGGTGCCGGGGCTAATCCGGAAGTTGGTAGGCAGGCAGCTCTTGAGGACCGCGAGAGAATTATAGATGCCTTGCAGGATACCGATATGGTGTTTATTACCGCCGGAATGGGTGGTGGTACCGGTACCGGGGCTGCACCGGAGATTGCCAAAATAGCCAAGGAAATGAATATATTGACAGTCGCGGTAGTAACCAAGCCATTCTCCCTAGAAGGCCGTAAGCGGATGAAGATTGCGGAGCAGGGTCTGGATGAGCTGCGCAAACATGTGGATTCGTTAATTACCATACCGAATTCAAAGCTGCTTGAGGTCCTTGGTGGTGATACTACCTTTGAGGATGCCTTCAGGGAGGCTAATAATGTATTGCAAAATGCTGTGCAGGGAATTGCCGAGCTGATTACTTTGCCAGGATTGGTGAATGTTGATTTTGCTGATGTTCGCGCAATAATGTCGGAAATGGGAATGGCCATGATGGGCGCGGGTACCGGACGGGGTGAGGATCGCGCCGTTATGGCAGTGCAGCACGCTATCGGTAGCCCATTGCTGGAAGGCGTTGACTTACAGGGTGCATACGGGGTATTAGTGAATATTACCGGTGGCCCCAGTCTTACAATTAATGAGTTCCAGGAAGTTATGACCGTGATAGAAGACCTTGCCGCAGATGATGCCCTGATTGTTATGGGTACTGTGATTGACCCTGACTTAACGGATGAAATTCGGGTAACAGTGGTAGCCACAGGGCTGGACAGCACAAAACCGGAAGTTGTGCCGGTCGAAGATGATTTCCCGATTAATGTACGCCGGCCAGTAGCAGCCACTGCTATCAATACCCAGAACTCGGCACAAATGGTAACCGAAGAAGAGCCAGTATTAGCTGCAGTAATGCCGCAGGTTGTTGGTGGTGATTACATGCCTGCAGTACCATCCGAAGATTTGTTTAACCCGGAAGACATGGATGTACCAACTTTTCTCCGTCAGCAAGCTGATTAAAAATATCAGCTAAATTTGTTTGTGGTAATTTGGTTCGTACTAAAGCCGTTGCCAGGCTTGTGTTTCGCAGGTCTGGCTATTTATTGGTCTCAGTTCGCTAGTAAAAACTATGCAATTTTATTGCAAGTCTGCGCGCAGCACAGTGCTGTTATAGCTTTTGACTCATGCGCGGTTAGACCAATGTGTGGCTTTGACGATTTTAATCGTCAGCACATTGGCTGCGCTAACCTATGGAATTTATTCCATAGTAGTTAAGTTATTTGTGGCAAATACGCAACATATTAAATTATTGTGGCATGTATGCAACAATAATTAGGTATAAAAGCAACATAATGATTGATTATGTAGTGGGTTATGATAAAATCCATCTAGTTTTTGGGACGAATAAACAACAATATGATTAAACAGCGTACCTTAAAGAACATCATTCGAGCTACTGGCGTTGGTTTGCACAGTGGCGAGAAGGTGTATATGACACTGCGCCCTGCGGCTGTCGATACCGGAATTATATTCCGTCGCATCGACCTGCAACCTATTGTCGAAATTGAGGCGCGCGCTCATAATGTGGGTGACACTTCAATGTCAACCACACTCACCAAAGGTGATGTAAAAGTTGCCACCGTAGAACACCTAATGTCAGCATTCGCTGGACTCGGTATTGATAACGCCATTGTCGATCTCAGCGCACCTGAAGTTCCTATTATGGATGGTAGTGCTGGCCCGTTTGTGTTTTTGCTGCAGTCTGCCGGGATTGCCGAACAGAAGAAAGCCAAAAAGTTTATCCGCATTGTTAAGCCTGTTGAAGTAAAAATGGGCGATAAGTGGGCTCGTTTCGAGCCATGGGATGGATTTAAGGTTAATTTTCGTATCGATTTCAACCATCCGGCATTCGAAAGCCACGCATCAACCGCAGAAGTCGATTTCTCAACAACTTCATTCCTCAAGGAAATTGCGCGTGCCAGAACCTTCGGCTTTATGCGCGACCTTGAAATGTTGCGGGAAAGAAACCTCGTACTGGGCGGCAGCATGGATAATGCAGTTGTTCTGGATGACTATAGAGTCCTTAACGAGCACGGGCTGCGCTATGAAGACGAATTCGTAAAACATAAAGTTCTGGATGCCATTGGCGATCTTTACCTGCTGGGTCATGGCCTGATTGGCGCATTTTCTGGTTTCAAGTCCGGTCATGCCCTGAATAACCTACTGGTGCGAGAACTACTCGCCGATGCCTCAGCCTGGGAAGAAGTCACCTTTGGTGATAAAGCCACTGCTCCAATCTCATATACCAACCCTGCCTATTCTGGCGCACTGTAACTCTCTTTAGAGTGGAATCCGCGCCCTTTTGGGCAGCGCCTGTATGCTTCAATAGTGTCAACTGAAACTAGACTATCTTAGATCACGCGATCTGCTGGCTGAAATAAGGTGCAAGGCAGAGTAAACTAAGCGAAAATGTTGTTTAGCATTTATTATTTCGCATATATTATTTCGTATGTAAGTTTACGGTGAACTGATGGTTGACAAAGAATCGAATAAAACACACTTTGGCTTTACTGAGGTGGCAGTTGAAGACAAAGCCCGCTTGGTCGGGGAAGTCTTTAGTTCGGTTGCCGATAGTTATGACATCATGAATGACTTAATGTCATTCGGTGTACACCGTTTATGGAAACGCCATTTTGTGCGCAGAGTCGCCATACAGCCGGGTGCAAAAGTCCTTGATCTCGCCGGCGGCACGGGTGATATAGCCCGTTTGTTATTACCCCGGGTCGGCAATGCCGGTAGTGTAGTGCTTTCCGATATTAATCCTGAAATGCTGGCAGTTGGGCGTGCGCGCATGGAAGACCAAGGCATTGTAAAAGGTCTTGAATATGTACTCGCGAATGCTGAGGAGTTGCCTTTCCAAGACAGTAGCTTTGATGCGATAACCATCGCTTTCGGTTTGCGTAATGTGACCGATAAAGCGGCTGCTCTGCTAGAAATGCACCGCGTGTTAAAACCCGGTGGACAAGTCAATATACTTGAATTTTCTCAGGTGAAATCCAAAATTATGGAGCGCCTATACGAGCAGTATTCCTTTTCTCTGTTGCCGAAAATTGGTGCGATTGTAGCCAAGGATGAAGATAGCTACCGTTATCTGGCGGAATCTATCCGCAAACACCCCGATCAGGAAACCCTGGCAAATATGCTGCGGGATGCCGGTTTCAAAAAAGTAAGTTATGAAAACATGACCAACGGAGTGGTGGCAATTCATCGGGGTTATCATGTCTGAGGCCGCCACAGGAAAAAACTATTACACCCCATTGCCCGGAGTGTTTGCAGGTTTGTTGCAACAGGCGCTCAATCGCCAACTGGAAACCGACGCAGAAGCCTTAGCGTTAATACAAGCGTTCGGTAGTCGCGTGCTGGCCATCGAATTGCAAGGTACCGGTATTAATCTGTATTTTTCCGCCGATGAGAGTCTGCTAGTTAGTGCAGAGCATTCGGCTGAGGTGGATACTTGGATTCGCGGAACACCAATGGCGCTGTTTGGCATGGCAAAACCTGAGCTGCCGCAAGCTAATTGGATTAACTCCGGCAGCAAAGTAATCATTGAAGGCGATGCTAGCCTGGTTCGTGATTTCGAAGCATTAATGAAAAAGCTGGATTTTGACTGGGAAGAAAAAACCAGCGAACTGCTTGGTGATGTCGTTGCCCACCAGCTGGGCTTAGCGGCTAAGGCTTTCACAGGCTTTGCAAAAAATCTAAGCCAGTTCGGACGCGAAGTTGGGCGCAGTGGTTTAAAGGATATTGTTGCGAAACAGGCTGGCAGCTTTACCTCGAAGGCGGAATTCACTGAGTTTCGCGAGTCACTTGAAGACTTTACAAAAGATTTGAAAAAAATCGACAAGGCGGTAACTGAAGAGGTTGGAGAATAATGATTTCAGCTGTTACCCAGATGTTTCGCCTGTGGCGAATTAATACCATTTTAGCGCGCTATCGTCTGGATGAAATAGCCCAGGGCACGCCGCTATACCAACCCTTGCATCTGGCGGCTTTTCTGACGTTTAAAAAGTCGGCTGAAATCGGCGAATTGCCGGTTGGTAAACGCTTACGCTTGGCGTTGCAGGAAATGGGGCCGGTATATGTCAAATTTGGACAAATTCTCTCGACCCGTAGGGATTTGTTACCAGCTGAAATCGCCGATGAATTATCGCTATTACAGGATCGGGTGCCGCCATTTCCAGGGGCAGAGGCACAAGCAATCATCGAGAAGGCGCTGGGTGCGCCCGTAGCAGAGTTATTTAGTGAGTTTGAAGTTGAGCCTCTAGCATCGGCATCCATCGCTCAGGTGCATGGAGCGGTCTTACATACCGGTGAAAAAGTGGTAGTTAAGGTGGTTCGCCCCGGTATTCGTCGACAACTGGTGCGCGATTTGGAACCATTAAAAGCAATTACCGGGATTTTAGAACGATATTGGCATGGCGGTAGTCGGGTTCGCCCGCTAGAGTTGGTAAAAGAGTTTGAATCGGTTATTTATGACGAGTTGGACATGCAGCGTGAAGCTGCCAATGCCAGCTTATTGAAACGAAATTTTAAAAACTCAAATGAAGTCTATATCCCCACAATTTACTGGTCATTGTGTAAAGATAATATTCTGGTAATGGAACGCGTTGAGGGAATTCCAGTAGGTGATATCAAAGCCCTTAAAGCTGCCGGAGTTGACTTGCAGCGCCTGGCAGTACGGGGTGTGCGCATGTTTTATACCCAGGTTTTTCGGGACAACCTATTCCATGCCGACTTACACCCTGGCAACATCCTAATTGATGCGACTAATCCGGCAGATGCCAGCTATATTTTGCTTGACTACGGTATTGTTGCCAGCCTATCACCGCAGGATCTTTATTATATTTCCGAGAATTTCATCGCCCTGTTTAATCAAAATTATCGGCGGGTTGCTGACTTGCATATAGAAGCTGGATGGGTGCCCGCGACTACCCGTATTGATGAGCTCGAAGCGGCGGTCCGTACAGTTGGCGAGTCTAGTTTTTCACGACCACTAAACGAAATTTCTTTCGGCCATATGCTGCTAAGTTTATTCCGCGTTGCCAGGCGTTTTCAACTAACCGTTCAGCCACAGTTGATTATGTTACAGAAAACCATGCTCAATATTGAAGGGCTGGGTCGGCAGCTGTATCCCGATCTGGATATTTGGGCGGTAGCCAAACCTGAGCTTGAGTCGATTATGCGAGAAAAATACGGCATTGATCATACAATTGCCGAGCTTCGTGAGCGCCTACCTACCTGGCTGTCAAAAGCACCAGAAATGCCGGGGCTAATCCACGACTACTTGAATATGGCAACCCGAGGCGAACTCCGGCACCGGGTGGAGTCCCAGGAACTACAGGCATTGAAAGAAACTTTTGAAAAGGAAAGTCAGCGTAATCGGCGCTATCTTTTATCTGCCAGCCTTGCGGTAGTATCCGCGGTGTTTTTGGCAATGGAGACGGGTCCTTGGACATTCGCTAATTTTTCTGTGTTGGGATTACTAGCAGCTGTATTTGCTATCGTGCCGTTGCTAAAACGCAAATAAGTTGAATATTTTGGTGTAATTTTAGAGGAGGTTACATAATAGGCCCTAGAAACCCGAAAAACGAACCGACTGCCAATGTCAAAATTTGTCGGCGTGTCATTTCCACTTCCGGAAATCTACCTACCGAGTAGTAGTTATCATAAAAAGCGGGATCCAGCGGACTAACATCTTTAGCCCCTGGACGGATTTGCCAGGCTGTGGTGTAGGAAAATGGCCAGATATCAAATATTGGCAGGGTCGCGGAAATGTCTTCAAAAACACCACCGATATCAGAGATGACTGGGGTTAAGTTATCGCGTGCTGCTACCACCCAGCTATTGGCACCGGAGATATCCCTGAGCATGTATTGGTGCAACTGCAAAGCCATGGCTTTATCTTGAATAAATACCCCGTTCTCGGTGTTAAAACCCTCTGAACGCGGGTCGAGGTTGTGTGAACCGATCATCAACAAGCGTTTATCAATCACTATAGACTTACTATGCAGACCAGTTCTAGGTCCTGGTCTATCGCTGGTAGGTGATACCAGCATTACGATAAACTGATCACTGCGAATACCGCTCGCTTTTTCAGCGATAAGGGTTTTATATCGGGGAATAAAAAGATCAATGTCTCCCGGAAATGGCATTAGCTCGTGAATCTCAATCCCCAGCTTGTGTACATAGCGTTTTTTCTTTTTATGATAAAGGGCATAAGCGGTCCAAGCATCAGTCGATGCCAGTGAGTTGGTCGAATAACGAATGCGAATTTCCGGGTGTTGTTTGCCTAGCCGCTTATAGATTTTTTGTAGATTTCGGCTCAATACCATATAAGGCGTTTGAATAAACACCTCGGTTTCAGCCGCACGCAAATGCGCGAAAATAACATCGGTAGCCCGGGTGCGGTCCTTGATTGGTGTAGATTTTTTTCGCGGCAGATCCCAGAAGTACTCGATGTTGTCTACCGGCTTGAGATTTAGGGTGAAATTATCGTGTATATAGCTGCTATCAGCTGAGCTGCTCAGAAGCTTATCGAAGCGTGGTTCTATTTCAGGTATTTGAGCTTGTAGTGCTTGGTTGGCGACCAGGAACTCATTAACATCGCGCAGCCGATGTACGGGCTTTACCAGTTCGCTGTGCCAGTAGCTTTCGAAAGATTTAGTGATTTCAGCAGCCGTTGGTCCGCTGACTAAAATGTCGCGATCCTTGAAGTTATAACTACTGTCCATGTCGAAGTAGCGGTCGGAAATATTGCGACCGCCGAGTAGAGTGAGGCTATTATCGATCTGAAAAACCTTATTGTGCATGCGTTGGTTAAAACGGAAGAAACAACAGGCCACCCCGCTCACGAACTCAGCCTTACCGGTGCTGGCCTGATGGAAAGTTGGATTATAAAGCCGAATATCCAGGTTGTTATGCGCCAATACTAGCGCAGCCAGATAGGTGATATCCTGGATAGAAAACAACTGGTCAAAAAGCACCCTGACTTTAATTCCGCGTTTGGCTGCTAGCAGTAATTCATGCATCAGTAGGCGACCGCTGGCATCGCCGCTAAATATGAAATATTGCAAATCGATACTGCGCTTGGTGGCGCGGATCATATGTAAACGCAGAATTAGAGACTGCTCGCCGTTTTCGATGATTTGTGCCCGGTGGCCGGAATTTTCTGCCAGTTTTAACAAACTGGATGGCAGTGAGCAGGTTTCCTCAGCGATCTTGCAAGTTATTGCACGGCTGCGATCATGCTGAAATCGCTGTTCTATTTCTGGCGTAATTTTCGGCTGAGTAGAGCAGGCTTGCAAGCCCAATATTGCTGCAAATAAAAGTAAATGGCGGTAATGTTTAGTCATCAACGCGTACATTTCAGCTGATAACAATTAACTGAATCTGGTAAGCGCTGAACTGCAATTGCAGCTTGAATGTCCAGGTGTTCAGGCTCCCAGTTCACAATGCTCAGTTCCAGCGCGTTAAGGTTTTTTGGTCGCAGCGTGACAGTGTCCTGCTTTGCATCCGGGAAGTTATTTTGCGATTGACTTAGACTGCTTATGGTTGTTTCAAGATTACCAGCCAAGCCTGTGCCCACACATTTCAATGCCGCTTCTTTACGCACCCATAAACGATTAAATGCTAATTGCAATTCGTTCTCGGTTTGTTGTTTCAGCCAATCGCGTTCCTGAGTGGAGAAGTAGCGCTCGGCTAAAGCCAGAGGGTTACGGCTCAGGCGTTGAGATTCGATATCGATGCCAAGCGCTTGGTCTGTAGCAATCGCAATCGCCAACCACTGACGGCTATGAGATAGATTAAAGTGCAAAGGTGGTTTTACCAGCGGTAATAATTGCGGTTTTCCAGCGGCTGATTTATGCAGTTCAATTTCGGCGGGCGACTGGTTTAAATATGCGGCTAGAATAAGGCGGGTATAAAAACGCCGAGCGAAACGTCGCTGATCGCTGACAGCCCGATGGTTCTGCTTGTCCTGGTCAAGTGTTAAAGCGAATGCGCTACTGTCAATATCCAGCAGCCATACATCTAGCGTTTTCGCTGTCGGTAACAGCAAGTCACCCAAGGGTAACTCGCGCGGCTGACAAACAGTGATCTGTCGTATTGTCATGCTTAAGTCCTGCGCCTAAACTTGCGTAATAGTTTTTCCAACAGACTGTGTTTTAGCCAGGTTTTATCGACTTCCGAAGCTGCCTCATAGTCACCGTGATATTTATGTTTAACCCAGGCATTGCGATCCAGACGGCAGGCGAATCTGAACAAGCGATGATTGATTGGATGAAAGCCGGGCCGGAAAGTAATAGCAGTGCCGAAATCTATAACACAGGGTTTTTGCTCTTCGGTAACGATAATGTTAGATTTTGATTTTAGATCCCCATGGGCCACGCCCCGTTGGTGGAAGGCCTCGATAGTTTGCTGCAATTGGGTAAACCACAGATCACGATCTTGCCAGTTGGCATAGCGATAGGGGCTGCCTGGAATATATTCCATTATCAGGTATTGTTGCTTGAGAAAAGCATAAATCTCGGGGATATTATCAAGCCCCTGCATGTTTTCATAAGCACGGAATTCGCGCCGCAGTGTCGCCAGTCGGGCTTTGTAGGCAGCAGCCTTTCCCATTGGCGCCTTAACCACACAGCTGTTGCCATGCTGCTGGTATAACAGCAAGGTGCCCTGATTACTGGTTGCCAGGTGATTGCTACCATCTTCCAAGCTGGTTTCGATCCAGATGAGGAAGCTTTTGCAGAAATCAGGGTTGTTGAATAAGGCTTGCATGATGGAGTTATTATATCGGATGTTATCGGTAGTGCAGAGCCCATCACAGACATTTATCTCCGATAGATGTTTTAGTCTGCCAGTAGCTTAGTTAACCGCTTGGTTGATGCCATTTATTCACGAAGATTTCATTCCAGCTAACATCAGTGAAATTACAGTATCAATTAGTATCCGATTGTCCGTGGCTGAGGAAACGGTTGCCTCTACATGTCCACCAGCAACCAATAAGGAAAGCCCGTGTATGCAGGACCAAAAAGTTAGTGCCATCAGCTCGACATCACCACGCTTGAAATCGCCCATGGATTGACCATCTTCAACCAAACTTTTGAGCCTGTCGAAGGCCAGATTGCCTGACTCCGTAAGATCCGGATAGGTATCGTCACAGGGGAGTATATCGCCAAACATTAATTGTGCACTTTGAGGATTAGCCATTACCAGGTTGAAATAGCAATAACCAGCCTCCTTTATCTGAGCTGTAGGGTCTCCCGGATGCAGTGCAACCGCTTCTGACATTTTTACC
>JAKITM010000130.1 GCA_021648045.1 Lysobacterales bacterium | reverse complement strand
GCTATGTGTTTACTGAACTGCCAAAAGCAGAAACCGTGGAAGCCATCGAGGCATTGCTACCGGGCAATATCAACATGGATCAGATCAGGGGTGGGTGAGCAAGGGCGGTGTTTATTAACCGCTTACACTGCTCCGCCTTTGTTATTTGAATACCACAGTTGTTCTGGTGATGGTGTAACAAACTCCAAGCTATCACCCCCAAGCCATTGTAAAGTATGGTTCTGAGGTGCGATAACTGTTGCATTCATGATTCCTGGTATTGAAAATATGTCCCCACTAACGGTAGGTTCCTGCATGAGACGCATTTGCCAGGCCGATTTTAAAGCAGATGGTACATCGATATAGTCATAAATTACTATAAAGTTACGCTCTCCATCTGGTATGTGCACCATGGTGCGCTGTGCAGTATTAACTGTAAACCTATCATATCGCTGCCCGTACTCCATGCTGATGGCTCTGTAGTTGCTATTTATTTCAATTGAGTCAGGACCTCCCTCAAAATAGCCAGGCTGATTTACTGTAGTCCAGGCATCATATGAGCGTCCATCATTCCAGCCCCAATATGTTCCTTTGTTTTGTATTGGTATACTTTTTGGCCCAATGGTATCGTCAGTAGGATCATAAATCCACATTCCAGAGCTGTGCCCAGCAATCTCTTGCGTTTTGGATAGCCTTACCCGCGGGGCAAGCGGTTGTCCCTTGCCTATATCAATCGCAAACACCCCAGCACTGCCTGGTCCGCGGGCTACATTTAGATAGGGATATCTTACATATAGAGAAACGGCATCATCTTCCCAGCTATCTTTTGAATAAAAAACCTGATCACCACGCAGATATCTTGCAGTTGGGATATTTAACTCGGTGGGTGTTTTTGCGGTAATGGTCATATCACCTAATATCGCTCTATAGACCGTGTGATATACAGATGCACCATAATACTCGGTAGTATATTTTGCTAAAGCAGCGGTATCACCATCGGCAACGCCTGAGATATATTCTATTGCTGCCATAATTCTAGATGATGGAGATACACCATCACGGCTGGTTAAGAGCGATTGAGGACTTGCTGTCATAAAAGGGGTGCGACTCCACATGGGTTGACCTGTGGCAGTTTCCCAAAAAGCAATAGCATGAAGAACTTCTGACCAGTAGGAGTAATATTGATTGGTAATGGAAACTCCGCCCGTATCTAAGGATATCGTCATCAAAACATCCAAAAATCCAGAACCACGATTTGGACCATAAGGCCCCACTACTCTGGTTTCATCCTCATCATATGCCCAGTCGATGACTTCTTGTGCCCATGCATCATCTATTCCATCACCTGCAATGGCAAAAGCAAGTGCTGGTAAATATAATTCTGGATGGCGATTATATACATCATTCCAGTACCATGGAAAACTTCCTGCTCCATTGCCGTCAGCATGAACCGGGTCGGCTGTTTGATGGTCGTAGTTAAAATTATCTTTTACATTGGCATAAATCTGATTAATTTCAGGGGCAGTCAAGGTGTCCATAATCCAGTCAAAAACCAGTACCGGACCAAGCTTGTCAGACATCTTGTCGTATCCAAACATAATTTGTTCACCATAGTCACCGGTATAATTTAACAGAGCTTGTTTGGCTGCTGCTGCTCTATTAAGGTCGCCTGTTAACTGGTATAAAAAAGCATTTTCAAGCATTTTGCCATCATTTGCTCTGTTCATAATCAGTGTCATAGTAAAGTTATATATTGGGTCCTGAAGTTTCAGCCTAATATCTGGCAGATTCTCTGGTACCAGTATCAATCTCGGATGCCCACTACGAACTGTCCTTTGATCAACTGGGGGTGGTGGTGTCCTAAATGTCCAAGGTTGCCCGTTAATCATCACTGGCGCTGTATCGCCATTGGCAATTGCCTGCATAAAGCTAACAGATGCTGCTTGAATTGTTGGGGTATCGTTCTCAGCATTTGCTGGAATTGAAAGCAAAAACAGTAACAGTGATAAAACCAGACATAATGGTTTTGGTATCTTGTAGAGGTTCTGTTTTGGCATCATTTGTAACATACATTTTCTCCATCGCTATAGCAATAACCAGTGTTTTCAGTCCCTGGTAGCTAAGCTAAGCCACAACACTCATTTACAGAATTGGATGTTTACCGATTCTTACCTTGAAAAGGTGAAGTATATATAGTATATGTTTAATCTCGCTAAGTCTGCTCCGTGATTAATAAACCGTTAGCTTTTCTCTAGGCCGATCATCCTGCGCTCCGTTATACTAATAGGTTCTGGATACTAATCTAAAGCAATTTCAATTAGCTGAATTGTGAGAAATTAAATAGCGTTAAATCCTTAAATAAGGACAGGCATCCGATAAAACCAGCTGCTCTTTGGTGAGTAAGGAATTTGAAGGTCTTTTCTTCTGGTTTGTAGTGCCATTCGGGACAGACCCGCAACCTGCGATATTTCCGATAAAGGTGACTAAGCCGGTGCGGTGCCTTTTTGGGTACCGATCAGCCCCGTAACCGTAGGGTGGGCATTTATGCCCACGCGTAAAAGCCAGTTAACCCAACCCTGTTTCTCGGATAGTTATAATTTCGCTGCGTGGGCATAAATACCCACCCTAACGGGTAAAAAGTCAGAGGAGACAAACCTATTGGCCCGATCTCATTTTAGGGGTAATCAAGCAGCGTTAAATGGTATGCTAAACCGGCTTAACTTAGTGCCATTCGTGTCTGTCCCGGATATCTTTCCCGGATATCCGCGGATATCTCTTCCGGATACCTCCCTCAAGCTAGCTCTGCCTGTGTAATTACTAATCCATGAGTGAATGCGGCAGGCCGTTTGCGCCTTGACCACAGCCCAACAGTCCTAGGGCTTTGACACTTACCCACCCTGCAGTCGCTGTTCGAGATAGCTGATAATTTCTGTCAAAGGCACTTGGGTGTTTTCACTTTCATTGCGCGCACGATACTCTATTTCGCCTGCATCGAGTCCGCGTTCGCCAATAACAATCCGGTGAGGAATGCCGATCAACTCCATATCGTTGAACATCACCCCGGGTCGCAGTGGGCGGTCATCAAAAAGCACATCAATACCGGCGTCTACTAGCTCAGCGTAAAGCTTTTCAGCTGCCTCGCGCACACGCAGCGATTTTTTCATATTCATCGGTAGTAGGGCAACTTCGAATGGTGCCAGCGGTAGCGGCCAGATAATTCCACGGTCATCATGGTTTTGTTCAATAGCAGCGGCTACAATCCGGGTAATGCCTATACCATAGCAACCCATTGGCATGGCTTGCGCGCGACCGTTTTCGCCTAAAACCACGGCATTCATGGATTCGGAATATTTACTTCCCAGTTGGAATATATGCCCGACTTCGATCCCGCGTAGCAGCGACAGTGTGCCTTTGCCGTCGGGGCTGGGGTCGCCGGCGACTACTACGCGCAGGTCAGCAACCTGGGTGGCAGTAACATCGCGCTGCCAATTGACTCCACTATTGTGGAAACCGTCTGTGTTTGCGCCGCAGACAAAATCTGCCAGCACGGCGGCACTGCGATCAACAATCATCGGAATCGGTAAATCCAACGGGCCCAGCGAACCGGTACCGCAACCAATAGCGGCTTTAATTTGCTCTTCATCGGCTAGTTGCAGGGGCACTTTAACCCCATCAAGTTTTTCGGCTTTTAGCTCATTGAGCTTGTGATCACCGCGTAGAACCAGTGCGATTAATCCCTCATCGGCCTCTACCACCAGAGTTTTGACCGTTTGTGTGGCTTCAACATTTAAATGTTTACACACATCTTCAATTGAATGGCAGCCGGGGGTGGCGTGTTTTTCTACATTGGCACTTGCCGTAGGTGCGGTATCAATCCCAGGCAGGGCTTCAGCCATTTCTGTATTGGCCGCATATTCGCTGCTATCTGAATAGGCAATAAGGTCTTCGCCCGAGTCTGCCAATACATGGAATTCGTGTGACTGACTGCCGCCAATAGCGCCTGAATCGGCCTGTACTGCACGAAAAGTTAATTCCAGGCGAGTGAATATAGCAGTGTATGCTGTGTGCATGATTGCATAAGACTGCTGTAGGCTGGCGTTATCAATGTGGAAAGAGTAAGCATCTTTCATGATGAATTCGCGTGAACGCATTACCCCGAAGCGTGGACGAATTTCATCTCTGAATTTTGTCTGTATCTGGTAGAAAGTCACTGGCAACTGCTTATAGCTTTTCAGCTCCTGGCGTGCCCAGTCGGTAATAACTTCTTCATGGGTGGGGCCAAAGGCATACTGACGACCGTTACGATCAGTCATTTTAAGTAATTGTGGACCAAATTGATCCCAACGACCGGTTTCTTCCCACAACTCAGCAGGCTGAACTGAAGGCATTAGCATTTCCAGCGCGCCTGCGCGGTTCATTTCCTCACGCACAACTAGTTCCACTTTGCGTAACACCCGTAGACCCAGCGGTGACCAAGTATAGATGCCAGATGTTAGTTTGCGGATCATGCCGCTGCGTAACATTAAACGATGTGATGCGATTTCTGCATCAGCAGGGGTTTCCCGGGTGGTAGCCAGGTGAAATTGAGATGTTTTCATAACTATATTCTTATTTGATAGATATTTGACAGAGCCGCTAATTTTAGCCCGAGAAACCGCTGTAAGCTAGTGCTTATTTGCCTTCCGAGTTATTCTAGGAGGGTTTACTTATCACAGTATTCCTTTTCAGCGTCTCTGGATTTTTGTAACCAATCCATACGCTCATCATCATCTAGTCTGCGCATTGTCCCATCTTTACTTTTGACTAAAATCCTGGGGGTTGGCTCTAGTGTGGCAACTCGTTTTCTGGCAGTTGCGCAATGCTTTTCACGCAAGGCTTTATCTTCTTTTCGCGTGCGTCTTTCTTCCTTTTCAGCAGCTGTGGTTTCTTTGCGTTTTAGCGCCTCTTCTTTAGAAGCTTGTAGTTCTTGATCTGTGGGGGCGGCAGTTCCAACTTTGCGAGTGTCGGGGGTGATTTTTTCTGCCTGAATGCCCTCGGGGGCTTTCTCACCAAAGTGCAAATTGCCTTCGGAATCAACCCATTTGTATATATTTCCGGCCGATGCTAAGGCCGGTAGAATCACTAGTATTGCGGCGATAAGAGAAAAAACGCTCCATGTTTTATTCATCATTACAAGTCTCCGATAATCCATTATGCCCTCAGTATAGCCTGCAACTATTCGACTGGCTATTGGGGTGCTTTTAAAGATTGATAAAAAAATTTCTGCCGTGTTAGAGATTTATTTTTTATAATGTCTTTTGTTGTTGCTTATATAAATCCAGTGCCTCGTCAAGCTCACCGTAAAAAATCATCTTGCCTTTTGAGAGTACTAAGCCCTTGGTGCACAGAGATTGCATAAGGTTTGTGTTATGGGTGGCCAATACCAGCCCGCGACTACTCTCGACTAAGCCTTCCATGCGCTGTTTTACCTTAGCACGAAATTGCATGTCCCCAGCG
>JAKITM010000013.1 GCA_021648045.1 Lysobacterales bacterium | reverse complement strand
TGAGGGGGGGGTACAAACCCTGCGCCTGAATTTCCGCGGGGTTGGCGAAAGCAGCGGCACTTATGATGATGGCTTTGGTGAAACCGATGACCTGCTGGCGGCTGTAGATTGGGTGCGCCGGGTTCGACCCAATGATGAGTTACTACTCGCAGGTTTTTCTTTTGGCAGTTATGTTTGCTTACGCGCCGCACATAAATTGACACTGAACCAACTCATCCTAATTGCACCTCCGATTGAACGCTATGAGTTTGCCGAACTGAAAGCGCCTGATTGTCCATGGATGGTCATTCAGGGCGATGAAGATGATGTAGTTAGCGCGGCTGCGGTTAGCACCTGGGCTCGCAACATCAAACCACCACCACGGTTAGAAATAATGGAAGAAGCCGGGCATTTTTTCCACCGGCGGCTACTCGACTTGCGCGGCCTGATTAAAAACGGCGCGCGCGAACATCTGCCTAAGCTACCGCCTGCATGAAACCGATTTCCGGTGGCCCTGCCGCCGCCTGGCAAGCCTTGCTAGAGTCTGATCAACTTAGCTTTGACCCCGCACAGGCAAGCGTAGTAGAGGCTCTGCAACAACTTTATATCCAGCTACAAACAGAGCCTGAAGGCAGACAAGGCCTGTTGACACGCCTGTTTAAGCCCCAGCAGAGCCACACTCCTGTTGGTCTCTACATCTGGGGGGATGTAGGCCGTGGAAAAACCATGCTGATGGACCTTTTCTATAACAGCTTACCGGCCAACACCACCATCAGACTGCATTTTCATCGTTTTATGCAGCGTACCCATGTAGAGCTGCGCAAACTTGATGGCCAGCAGAACCCACTACAAACCATTGCCGGGCAATGGTCCCAAAACAGAGTTATTTGCTTTGACGAGTTTTATATCAGCGATATTGCCGATGCCATGCTCTTGGGAGAGCTGATGAAAGCTTTGTTTTCAGAAGGCGTGGTGCTGGTAGCAACTTCAAATACCGCGCCGCAAAACCTGTATACAAACGGTTTGCAACGGGCGCGTTTTTTACCGGCCATTGCCGCCATTGAAAAACACTGTAAAACCCTGCACCTGAACAGCGACACCGACTACCGATTACGAATTCTGAAACAATTCCCAGTCTATCATTCACCCCTGAACTCGGCTACAGAGCTTGCGATTTCACAGCTTTATGAAAAACTTAACCCGGGAAGTGATCGTGGGCAACTTCAACTGCAGATTAATTCACGCAACTTTACGGCTCGCCATCGAGGCGACGGGATTATCTGGTTTGAGTTTGCTGAATTGTGTGAAAAGCCACGCGGAAGCATTGATTATATTGAAATTGCACGGATTTTTAATACCGTGATGATTACCGGCTTGCCGGTTTTCACCGACGAAAAAACAGACAGTTTAAGGCGGTTTATCACTCTGGTTGACGAGCTTTATGACCGCGGGGTGAATCTGGTTCTGAGTGCTGCAGCGGATCTTGATAATCTTTACTTGGGTAAACGGCTAGTTTTTGAATTCCGGCGAACCTACAGCCGTTTAAACGAAATGCAAACTCAGGATTATCTAGCACAGGCACATCGGCCTTAGAACACAGCGGGCATTAATGAAGCTATCTAAAGACATACAAAAAGGTTAACACTGGGAGGCTTTGAAGGTCTTTTTTGGGTCTTTTTTGGAAATAAAAGTATCGAGGGCCGATAAGGGGTAGACCGGCCCTCGATGGGAGCTGATGCAAAGGGGGAAACATCAGCACAATGAGTATACTAAATTCCGCGTTAAAAAACAGTCAAAACAGTCAAAACAGTAGTAATGTTGTCAAACATCAATTAATTATTGCGTTAATACTGAAATCCGGCTGGTTTTCTTCCCAGGCAATTGTTGCCAGCAAGGGCTGTTTTATCCGTGCTTTGAGGGTGTCTATATTGTCCTGATAGCGACTCATTTCAGGGTCTATCTGATTAGCAACCCAGCCTAGTAATGGCAAACCGTCGTCTAAAATCCGACCGACACTCAACAGCGCATGATTAATACAACCCAGGCGCATTCCCACGACAAGAATTACGCCAGCATTCAGTGCCCGAGCCATATCCGCCTGACTTGTGCCGGTATCCAGCGGGGCCAGCCAGCCGCCCACTCCCTCAATTACGGCAACATCAGCTGGCTTGCGAGAAACAATTTCCGCCATTTTTGCCGTATCAATATCAACACCAGCTTCCTCAGCCAGCAGATGCGGTGCTACTGCTTCTTCAAAACACCAGGGGTTCACCACGTTATAAGCAATTTTTGCCTGACTGGCGTGAATCAACTGCAGAGCATCATCATTACGCCAGCCGTCACCGGTATCAACCGCCCCGGATGCTACCGGTTTGTATGCCACTGTGCTGAATCCCTGGCGCCTAAGCTCCTGTAATAGTTGGCAACTTACCCGGGTTTTGCCGATTTCTGTGTCTGTTCCTGTAATATACCAATGCTTCATGATTTGTTTTTCCGAGGTTTGTTTTTTCGACTATTTAATAAATGCTCCACCGAGAAGCTGGCTTCTTCGCCGGTAATTGTACGCACAGGCTGGCCGTCCTCCGGCTGCCAGGCCACCCCATAAATCACTTCCCAACTGGCGGGGTAACGCCCATCGGGCAAGCGGAAGTCTTTATAGGCCGTACACATGGCACGCATACGACCAGCTCCTGTAAGTCCGTGCTGACGCTGATGATTAACATTATGCGCGCCCATGCCTTTGAGTTCGCGCATTAATTTATGTACGCTTGAATAAGTCAGGGTTAGCATCTCGGCATCCATAACCGGCTCATAAAAGCCAGCGGACACCAAGGCATCACCAACATCACGGATATCTATAAAATCATTCACATGCGCATTGTTATCCACTTTTTCCCAGGCTTGGCGTAATTCGAGTAAAGTTCCTGGGCCTAAAGTGGTAAATAGCAGCAAACCATTGGGTTTCATAATTCGCCGCCATTCATTGAATACTGAGCGTAAATCGACGGCCCACTGCAAACTGAAATTGGAATACAGCAAATCCACTGAGGCATCCGCAAGACCGCAATTACCCATATCGGCCTGCCGATATTCGACTTTACGCCGCCAGCTATTGCGCTTTTTCGCCTGGGTTAGCATGCCTTCGGCAAAGTCTATGCCGACAACTTCAGCTTTCGGGTAGCGGGTTTTCAGGGCAAGGCTGTGCAAGCCGGTACCGCAACCCATATCTACCACGGTTTGTGGCTGCGTATTGAGCTCATCCAGACGCTCCAGTAAACGACCGCCTACTTCCTGTTGTAACCAAGCATGCTCTTCATAGTCACTGGCCGCCCGGTGAAATGATAAGCGCGCCTGGTCGATATCCCAATCGGCAGGCTCGGTTGCTGGGCGGCTTTGAGATATTATCTTGTCATCTGGCGCTTGCATGCTAAGCGGCCTCCTTGAGGGCTTCTAAGAGCTGATCTATTTCAGCCTGTTGATGGATTGCATTGAAAGTAATGCGCAAACGGCTGGTACCTTCCGGTACCGTTGGCGGTCGGATTGCGCCAACCAGAATGCCCGCGCCTTGTAATTTTTCAGCCCAGTCCAGCAAGCGCTGTTCCGAACCCAGCATCAGCGGTTGGATCGGGCTGGCGGAAGGCAATAGTTCAAGCCCTAGAGTTATCGCTTGTTGGCGAAAATAGGCAATATTTTTACTTAATTGCTGGCGTAATTTACGGCCCTCGCATATTAGCCGTAAGCTCGCCCGGGTAGCGGCGGCAATAGGTGGTGCCAAGGCTGTGGTATACACATAGGAGCGGCCTTTTTGTACCAACCACTCGATGCGCTCACTTGATGCCGCCACATAGGCGCCCTGAGTGCCAAATGCCTTGCCCAGTGTGCCAATAAGGACATCCGGTTTGGCTGCATTGACAGCCTCCCAGCTACCACGGCCATATTCACCCATAACTCCCACGCCGTGGGCATCATCGATTATTAAGCTGGCATTGTAACGCTCTGCCAACTGCTGCAATTCTGCATAAGCGGCAACATCGCCATCCATGGAAAACACCCCGTCACTGAGAATAAAGTTTTCCTGTCCAGCATTTGCTGCCGACTTTCCAGTTGCATGCTGCTGTAATAAACCGACTAGTTTCAAACTATTAGAATGGCTATAACGATATACTGTTGCCCGCGATAAGCGGCAACCATCAATCAACGAGGCATGATTCAACTGGTCGCTGAAAATATTATCCCCTCGCTGACACAAACTACCCATAACCGCTTGATTTGCCAGATAACCGCTAGAGAACAACAGCACTTTTTGATAACCAAGAAATTCTTCCAACTCTTGTTCGAGTGCTTGATGCTGATCGCTGTAACCGCTGATTAAGGCTGACGCGCCAGAACCTACCCCATATTGTTGCGCAGCTTCAGCGCAAGCACGGATAACTTGCGGGTGCTGGCGCAAGCCTAAATAGTCGTTATCTGCAAAGTTAAGTAGTGATTTGCCGTTAATGGATAAACGCGAGCCATCCAGACCACTCACAACCCGGCGCTGCCGAAGTCTGTGCTGTTGTTCTAGCTTTAAAAGCTGTTGTTGAATCCTGCTCATTGCGGACTGTCACCCTTCAGGCAGCAGATTCTGCGGCGGCATTTTTTCGATTGATACCGAGTTTTTCAAACAACACTTTGTCGCTGTGCGCTTCAGGGTTATCGGCCGTTAACAGTTTTTCACCATAGAAAATCGAGTTCGCCCCAGCAAAGAAACACAAAGTTTGTCTCGAATCGCTCATTTCTGTACGCCCAGCCGATAGACGAACTACAGAATGCGGCATCATAATCCGGGTGATAGCAATGGTGCGCACAAACTCCAATTCGTCGAGATCTTCTAAAGATTCCATCGGCGTACCCGCCACCCGAATCAGCTGATTAATGGGTACGCTTTGCGGATGAATCGGCAAGTTTGCCAATTCCACCAGCAAACCGGCGCGATCTGTGCGGCTTTCGCCCATACCGACTATCCCGCCACAGCAAACATTCAAGCCGGCATCGCGCACATTCTTGAGGGTGTCCAGACGGTCATCATAAGTTCGGCTTTTAACCACCTCGGAATAAAATTCCGGTGAGGTATCAAGATTGTGATTGTAGTAGTCCAAACCGGCTTCTTTCAAGCGCAGTGCCTGACTGTCGCTCAACATTCCCAGGGTGACACAGGTTTCCATTCCGGTTTCGCGCACCGCACTAATCAGCTTTATGACTTTTTCAAGATTGCGATCGCTTGGCTGACGCCAGGCCGCACCCATACAAAAGCGCGTGGCTCCAGTTTCACGGGCGGCATTGGCAGCCGCAACCACATCTTCTACCGGTAATAATTTTTCACGCTCCAAGCCGGTGTCATAGTGCACACTCTGCGGGCAATATTTACAATCTTCCGGGCAAGCCCCGGTTTTAATACTTAGCAGGGTACTGATTTGTACTTGATTGGGGTCAAATTGTTGCCGATGGATGCTGTGTGCGCGGAATAACAAATCATTAAATGGTAGATTAAACAAGCGCAGAACTTCAGGAGATGACCAATCATGGCGTAAAGCGGTATTATCTTTAGTAATGGTCTGTGTATGAGGGTTTGAAATTGTCATTGTTGTTACCTGTTCTATCGGGCATAAAATATAGTATTTCGCTGAGGCTTGTATTTTGACTGTCAACCAAATGATTAGCAAGTTGGTTGACAAGATTTACCCGCCTGTTTGTGTGCTTTGCGGCGCAAGTGGGCAGGGTGGCCATCAGGGCGAGACGGCTAATCAGAGAAACAAATACCAAACGGGGATCGATATTTGCAGCGCCTGCGAGTCCGACTTGAACCAGAATCCCCAGGCCTGTTATCAATGTGCCATCCCCTTACCTGCCGGTGTGGTCGGCGATAAACTCCGCTGCGGAGCGTGCCTGCGCGCACCGCCGGCATTTACCCATACCCATGCAAGCTATGAATATTGTTGGCCAATGGACAAGCTGATACAGGCGTTTAAATTTCATGGCGACCTCGCCATTGGGCGAGTTTTATCTGCGCTGATGCATAAACAGATAAAAATATTGGCAGCCGAGGCTATGCCCACCGCAATTATATCTATCCCTTTGCATCATTTACGCCTGCATGAGCGGGGCTTTAATCAGTCTGCCTTACTGGCGGCTGATCTGGCAAAAGGTCTTGAAATACCCCTACTTAAGAATTTCTTGTTACGCGAAAAACCCTCTCCGCCGCAGTCTGAGCTTGATGCCAAATCCAGAAAAAAGAATATTCGCGGGGTTTTTTCACTCCACCCGCAGGAAACCAAACTGCCAGACCATGTCGTCCTAGTAGATGATGTTATGACCACGGGCAGCACGCTTTCTGAAGCTGCCGGGGTATTACTTGCGGGGGGCGTTAAACGAGTAGACTGCTGGGTAATTGCTAGGGCCCCGAAGCCGGGATGAGGGGTACTAACCCGCTTCAGCCATTAATTGCTTCAAGGCTTCAAGTACTTCTTCGCTATGGGTTTCCGGGTCTACTTTTTCATAGTGTTTTACGATGAGTACAAAAAAGCCGGGCGGTGCCCGGCTTTTAGCTTATATATAATTCAAATCAGTGCTGGGTTTGTTGGATTTCCAGTGTGATCGTGGTTAGTTCACGCCCTGACCAGTCGGTACACCAGGCTACGGAGACTTCATCTTCTGCTGCAATTTCAAACCAGATACCTGTCTGCCAATTACCTTTTGGGGTAATCAGTGAAAGACAAACCTCAGTGCCCGCGTCTGTGGTGCGCATGTGAACAATGCCGCGTAATTCACTTTCACAATCTGTCAGACGAACCACCGGTACCGGTTCGGTAGCTGAAGTGTTAAACCATTGGTCAGTCTTAATCTGTTCATCGTGCCACTCTTCACGGCCTTTGCCACAAAGCTTAAAGGTCACCATGTTAAATTGAGATTGTTGGCCTCGCGCCCAGCCTTTGGCACTGCTGTCGGGGCGGTTTGCGGGAATGTCTATTGGAGCGGCATAACTTTGTGCCGCTATAGGCTTGGCTGCTGTGCTCTCGGCACTAGCCACCGATTCGACTTCTGAAGCACCGTGAACCATTTCATCGGTTATTCTCATATTATTTCTACCCTTTTTATAATTTGTTTGTTACTAACGCTACCAACCCCATGGTATTGCGTTTCACTTGTATTGTATTACTGTCGTCAGTGATCAAATCCTCTCACAAATTTACAAATTTTATTAAAACCAATCAAAAAATTAATCAGTTTATTAGACCTTAGTATAATACAACAGGCATTATTCGCCTGAAAATATTACCCGCGGACGATTGTAAAGTGTTGCTGCTATTACCGCTAACACCAACCCCAGCCCTAAAGTTGTCCCGCCTGCGAGCGTATACCAGCTCAGCGGAACCTGCTCCCCACGGATTAATTCATGAATTAACACATTCTGCGAAAGCAGTGGAACCGCCATCATCCAAGTTTCGGCTTTTACCGGACTTATCATTAAATAGAAGCTTGGTAGCATTGGAATAATGGTGACCAGACCCATATATGAATTGGCCTCGCGGAATGATTTTGCGAAAGATGCGAGGATCGTCAGGAAAGCCGAGGCGAGAATAGCCATCGGTAAAATCACCACTAAAATACCCAACATCATCGGGTTGGTAATGGAAACTGAAGTCCCTAGCAGGTCGGCGGGTAAAAACGGCACCAATAATCGGAATGCCACTACCGTGAGAAAAACCGATAGCGCGGCAAAAAATGAGGTCGCCATGAGCTTGCCTGCCATGATCTGCCAGCGTGGCACCGGATTAATTAGTAGTGGTTCCAGCGAGCGTCGCTCTTTTTCACCGGCCGTTGCATCAATCGCCAGATGCATACCACCTACAAAAGCACCAATCATCAAAATATAGGGTAAAAACGACAATAATCTGGCCGCCCTAGAAGTTAGCGTGGATTGGTCGATAGTTTTAACCATAATTGGCGTAAGCAATTGCGGGGAAACCCCACGGAGCTGCAATCGCGAGATGCCTATCTGGCTTGAATAGGCATGTAATAGCTGCCGTAGCCGTTGGCTGGTAACCCCAACATGATTGCGAGACTCATCGACAATAACTTCAACAATAGCTCGTTGGCCTTCATTCCAGCGTTCGGAAAAATCGGCAGGAATGCGTAAAACAACATCTTCATCCTTGGCTTTAACTGCCGCTTCAGGATCTGCGGGTGCAGCTTTAATTTCAACCCCTTGCTGGATCAAATAAGTCATTAGGTTAGGTGCATGCTGCTGACCTGCAATCGGCAGTTCCAATGCTTTTTCCATCCGCTCTGAGGTTTTATCTGCCATTAAGGTGAACATGCCGATAAGCAACACAGGACCAAAAAGCGGCCCAACAATCAAAGAGGTAATAATGACCCTGCGGTCACGAAAATTTTCTTTAACTTCTTTGTTGAAAACTGTTAACCAACCCCTCATGACAACAACCCTTCTTCAGTGCCAATTAAATTCACAAATGCATCTTCCAGTGTTTCACAGCCGCTTTGTTGTAACAACTCACCGGCATTTCCTGCCGCTGCAATTTGGCCATCGGCAATAATAATAATGTGGTCGCAAAGGGCCGCCACCTCCTGCATGATATGGGTCGAAAGCACCACACAATGCCCAGCTTTTTTAAGCTCAAGCAGATAATGCCGTAATGCCCGAGTGGTCATAACATCAAGCCCATTGGTGGGCTCATCCAATAAAATGGTTTGTGGCGAATGCACTACCGCCCGAGCAATAGCTACTTTCACCCGCTGCCCTTGCGAAAAGCCCTCGGTGCGCCGGTCGATAAACTTCTGCATGCCCAGTATTTCGCTCAACTCATCGATTCGTGCATCCAGTTCCGCCGCAGCCATTCCATGCAACTTTCCAAAATAACGAATGTTTTCGCGCGCACTTAAACGCGTATACAGGCCACGGGAGTCCGGCACAACCCCGAGCTTACGCTTTACTTCCAAGGCATGTTCATGAGGGTTGAGGCCATCGATTAGAATGCTGCCGCTGTCCGGTTCAAGCAGGGTATATAGCATCCGCAAGGTAGTTGTTTTACCAGCACCATTCGGGCCTAATAACCCTGTTATCTTGCCATCAGGGGCAGTAAAGCTGACATCCCGAACTGCCTTTACTTCGCCAAACGATTTAGTCAGGTTTTTTACTTCAATCATGGAGTCGGCCCCAGCAAGTTGATAAAAAATGGCGAACGGCCCTGTTTTTCCAGGCAGCTGGTATCTAGCTCTTCTAAACTGGCAGTGGTAATAAAATCGGTAACGATTTCGCGCGTACATTTGCTGAAACTCACGCTGTGGCCCTGACCTTTTACTACCAAATTCAAATGCTGGCTGAATTGTTTTGCTGCCTGATCAGCATAACGGGGTGGGGTTACCGGATCGAACTCACCCGACAACAACAAGGCCGGCACATCTGAACTAAAGGGCTGGTGAAAATCAGCAGGAACCTCACCGCGCGGCCAGACTTCACATTGTGCCACCAACATTTTGTAAAACGCCTCGCCAATAATAGTATCGGCATCCTCCGGCCTCGGCTGCATTAAAGGGTAGTCTTCGCTGCAAATAACCGCCAGCTCCATCCAGTGGCTGATCATGCCCTGCATGCTGGACATAACCATCAGTGCTTGCGCCAACAGGCGTTTGGGGTTGTTGTTTATAACTGCATCATTAATTAAAAAAGGTAACTGCGCCTGCGTGCTGGAACTGTACGCCAGCATTCGCAGAGCAATACCGATCACATCCATGTTCGCTTCCAACTCTACCGGGTCGCCACTCAAGGGGTCGTCTATTGTGATCATTTGCGGGTTATTACGGGCCTGCTGGATAAGTTGTTGCAATTGCTTTTCCACATCTGGAAAAGCCTCATGACAATCAGCATCATCACGACAGTCGCCAAAAATACCGGCCATTGCCAGATCCAAATTCATCGCATGTTCACTACCCAATATCAGCTCAACTGGGGCTACAGAATCCAGCGTGATAGAGCGCACAACATCGGGATAGCGGCGCAGGTATTCCTGCACTGCACGGGTGCCGTAAGAAGTCCCTATTAAATTAATTTTGTTGTAGCCAAGCGCAATTCGCAGTTGTTCATAATCTGCCATGGCAAGGGTGGTGGTGTAAAAACGCGGGTCACCGTCTATTTTTTGCAGACATTCGCGAACTTGTCGGGTGGTTTTCTCCAAATCAACCCGCAAGTCCATTGATTCATCATCCAGCGTGCAACTCAAGGGAGACTCAGCCCCAGTACCGCGTTGATCCAGCAGCACAATATCGTGATTGCGCTGCAATTTTTTCAGCGGGTTTTCCAATTGCACCCACAGTTCCGATGACGCCTGCCCGGGGCCGCCGGCGAAAAAGAAGATGGGAGTGCTGTCGGCTGAGGGTTTGACTGCCCGTGCTAAAACAAAGCGTAATCGGATTTTCTTGCTATCGGGTTGCTGGCGGTTTTCCAACACCGTAAGCCAACCACATTCAGCTTCCGCAGTAGTCGGTGTACCGGGCATGTCCAGCACACACTTGTTTAATTCAAGATCCGGTAATTCACTGACTGATTCAGCATTGGCAAGCGCTGAGACAAACATCAGCAGCGCGAATACATTAATTCGTTTCAAGTATATATCCCCTCGGGCATGACTGGCGATTTTCTAACAAACGAGAATGATAGTTAGTTAGGCCGCCTGAGTCTATAGGCCACTGGTCATTTCGGCTTGAAAATTATACTGACCTGTTACCAAGCACAGCCTATAATGGGCGCATGCAAAAAATGGCGCTTGAAATCACCGACCTAATAAAAACCTATGCTAATGGTGTCGAGGCATTGAAAGGGGTTTCCCTGAGTGTAGAGAAAGGCGATTTTTTTGCCCTGCTCGGGCCCAATGGTGCTGGCAAATCCACCATGATCGGGATTATCAGCTCATTGGTAAACACGACATCCGGCGAAGTAAAAGTTTTTGGTGATTCGGTACAGAAAAACCGTTCAAATGCCATGCGCCATTTGGGGCTGGTACCACAGGAACATAACTTTAACCAATTTGAAACACCGCTGGATATTGTGGTTAATCAGGCTGGGTATTATGGCTTGACCCGACCACTAGCGCTTGAGCGGGCAGAAAAATATCTTAGGCAGTTACAGCTCTGGGATAAACACGACAAGCCCTCGCGGCAGCTTTCCGGCGGCATGAAGCGCCGGTTGATGATAGCAAGGGCGATGGTGCACGAGCCTGAATTACTAATTCTGGATGAACCCACGGCAGGGGTCGATATCGAAATCCGGCGGGAGATGTGGGAGTTTATCAAAGGCATTAACGAAGCCGGAACTACAGTAATACTTACTACACACTATCTTGAAGAGGCCGAGCAACTGTGCCGTAATATTGCCATCATCAACCACGGAAAACTGGTCGAAAACACCGATGTAAAATCCTTACTAGCAAGCCTGGACATGGAAACCTTCCTGCTCGACTTGCGCGAACCCATGTCAGTGCCGCCATCAGTCGAGGGCATCAGTACGCGTTTACTTGACTCCACCCAACTGGAGGCCATTATTCCCAAAGAACGCTCGCTCAATAATCTATTTTCCGCCCTCGATCAGGCCGGCGTACGTGTGCTTTCAATGCGTAATAAAACCAATCGCCTTGAAGAGCTGTTTATGCGCATGATTAACGATGACAACCAGGATAAAACAGAGGGTTCAGCCGCATGAGTGTAAAACTAAACTGGATTGGCTATAAAACCTTGGTGCGCAAGGAAATTAAACGCATCGTGCGCATCTGGGGGCAGACCATCGTGCCGCCGGCAATTACCATGACTCTGTATTTTATAATTTTCGGCAACCTGATTGGCAAACGCATCGGTCAAATGGATGGCGTTGATTACATGACTTTTATTGTTCCCGGCTTGGTGATGATGTCGGTAATCACCAATTCTTACGGCAATATGGTGAGTTCATTTTTCGGCGCAAAGTTCGGCCGGCATATTGAAGAGTTACTAGTATCGCCCTTACCCAGTTATGTGATTGTAGCCGGCTATGTTAGTGGCGCAATGACGCGTGGGTTAATCGTTGGCTTTGTAGTCAGCCTGATAGCTATGCAATTTACCCATATTGCCGTCCACAACATATTAATTACTGTTTCAATCGCCATACTCACTTCAATTTTATTCGCCCTAGCGGGAATGGTAAATGCTATTTTCGCGGAAAAATTTGATGATATTGCGATTATCCCCACCTTTATTCTGACACCCTTGACTTACCTTGGCGGGGTATTTTATTCGATCTCGCTGTTACCGGAGTTCTGGCAAAAAGTCTCTGCGTTTAACCCCATTTTCTACATTATCAACGGTTTTCGTTATGGGATGCTGGGGCAGTCAGATGTTTCTATTGGTACAGCCTATGTCATTATCTTGGCATTTATTGGTCTGCTGGGTGGTCTCTGTTTATGGTTGGTGCACACCGGCAAGGGCTTGCGGAGCTAATTTATGGTTACGCCTAGAAAAAGCCGTCGCCCGAAGTTTAAACTCGGTCGCTTCGACCCTTGTTTTTGTAATAGCGGCAAACGCTTTAAGTCCTGTTGCGGCAGTAAAGACCCGCATCGAGAGCCCCCTTATGGCGTACAGGTTATCAACAACTTTCTCTCAGACCAACAGTGCGATGATTGGGTTACGCGGGCTGAGCTAAAAAAACGCACATGGTTGGATGTAGTGGACTCAGAAAAGTCCAGTAGCGATAAAGTCGTACGCAAAATGGACCCGGCCAGAGTCACTCAAAAAGTAGAACTAGAAGAAATGCAGGAAGAGCTCAACGCCGCCGTCACTCGCAGCCTGCATGAAAAAGTGGAGCCCTACTACAAGCATAAATCGCCTGGTATGAAGAACCCACCTTATTGCGCTATACACCGGGCGGAATGTATAAAGCCCATGCAGATTCTGATATCTTCGATGTAGACCTCGATATCTGGTATAAAACGCTGGACCGTAGTGTCAACCTGCTGATCTATCTCAACGATGATTACACTGGCGGGGCAATCAAATTTAACACTTTCAATTTCCGCTACCAGCCGAAAAAAGGCGATCTTTTGTTTTTCCCATCCGATTTCCGCTATATGCATGAGGCAGAAAAAGTAGAGTCCGGGGTGCGTTATGCCCTGGTTAGCTGGTCTGCGCTTTCAAACACCCCAAGGGTGATGTCCGGGCGACCGAGTAATAGCATTGTCTTGGATGAAGGTGGCGTTTAACAGACCACGCGTGGGCATTTATGCCCACGCGTTCGGCTCAAGGCAAACTAAAAAACGCCCGCGCATTACGACTTGTATTCACGGCTGTCACTAACGGGCTTTCACCCCGGCAAGCCGCTACCGTACCCAATATCCACGGCAAAACTCGCGGCTCATTACGATGGCTCTTTATTTTTGGGCGTAAATTTCGCGGCTTTAAATACGGTGCATCGGTTTCAATCAGCAAACGATTCGCGGGTATATCCCCCACCAAATCTTTCAAATGACCACCGCGGCGTTCATCACAAATCCAGCCGGTAATGCCAATATAGCAATCTAAATCAAGGTAATCATGCAGCGCCTCACGGGTGTCGGTAAAACAATGCACCACTACATTGGTCAACTGGTCGCGAAAGCTTTTTAATATAGCTAAAAAATCTGCGTGTGCATCTCGTTGGTGTAAAAACAGCGGCAATTGGGTATCGATCGCTATCAGGATTTGTTGTTCGAAAGCGTTTTTCTGTGCGGGGTGAGGGCAAAAATCACGGAAATAATCAAGGCCTGCTTCACCTACTGCAACCACTTCATCTACTTGCAACAATTGTCGAAGTTGCCGGTCTGTTTCAGCACAATAATCTACCGCATGGTGTGGGTGTACACCCGCTGTGGCAAACAGGTGGTTGGGATAAAGTTTTGCCAGCTCCAAAGCAGCGACACTACCCTCCACTGACCCACCGGTTACCACCATCTGGCTTACTCCGGCTTCAATCGCGTGACGAATAACCTGTTCGCGGTCTTTGTCAAAGCTGTCGTGGGTAAGGTTACAGCCTATATCCACCAAATCGAGTTCATGCTTCATTCAGATTTTCGTGATTGCTGCCAACGCCCAATAACTTCTCGGTTACTATTGCACAAGCTATCCAGCACCAGCACTTCATAACCAGCTTCCTGCAGCACCACACAAGCATGTGAACCTATAAAACCACAACCACCGGTAATCAGAATTGTCATTTATGCCCTGCCGATTGAATAGTAGGTGATGCCATCTTCGCGCATTTTTTTCGGCTCAAACAGGTTGCGCCCATCAAAAACCACTGGCTTGGCGGCGTGTTGCTTCAACATATCTATATCCAACACCTTAAAATGTTGCCACTCAGTAACAATAACCAGCGCATCGGCACCCTCAAGCACAGCCTCCTTAGATTCCATCAAGACCAAATCATCTCGTTGACCATAAATCCGTTTGCACTCTGGCATCGCCTCGGGGTCATAAGCCTGGACTTTGGCGCCAGCATCCCAAAGGGCTTCCATTAATACCCGGCTGGGGGCATCACGCATATCATCGGTGTTGGGTTTAAAGCTTAAACCCCAGAGGGCAAATGTTTTGCCCTTTAAGTCATTCCCAAAGTGCTTACTAATTTTCTCAAATAATTTCTTTTTCTGACGGAAGTTAACCGCCTCCACAGACTTGAGTATTTCAGCCTCATAACCCACTGATTCAGCTGTACGCACCAATGCCTGCACATCCTTGGGGAAACATGAGCCACCGTAACCGCAACCAGGATAAATAAAGTGATAGCCAATGCGTTTATCTGAACCAATTCCCTGACGCACCGCTTCAATATCCGCACCCAGTGCCTCGGCAAGGTTGGAGATTTCATTCATAAAGCTAATTTTTGTGGCTAGCATGGCATTCGCTGCATATTTAGTTAGTTCAGCACTTTTAACATCCATAATAAGAATGCGCTCATGATTGCGGTTCATCGGAGCGTAGAGCTCGCGCATGATGCCAGCAGTGGTGCTGTTGTTGGTGCCAATAATAATTCGATCAGGACGTTTGCAATCTTGAATAGCTGAGCCTTCTTTCAAAAACTCAGGGTTAGATACTACGCTGAAATCGATGTTAACCCCGCGTTTTTGTAAAATCTCGCTAACACTAAATTCAACTTTTTCTGCAGTACCAACAGGCACTGTGCTTTTGTCGACAATGATTTTAGGATGAGTCATATGGGTCGCAATAGTTTCAGCAACCGTCACTACAGCGGCAAGATCAGCCGTACCATCTTCATCCGGCGGCGTGCCTACAGCGATAAACTGAATATCTCCATGAGCAACCCCAACTTCAGCATCGGTGGTAAATTCCAGCCGTCCTGCCGCATAGTTTTCTTTAACCAATGGGGTTAAACCCGGTTCATAGATAGGGATAATGCCCTTCTTTAAGTTCTTTATCCGGGCATTATCAACATCCACACAAACAACATGGTGCCCGGTATCGGCAAACACAGCCGCTTGTACCAAACCAACATAGCCTACACCGAATATCGTAATTTTCATCTGTTTAGCCTTGACGCGTGGGCATAAATGCCCACCCTACCTATTTATAATTTTCGTTTGGGGGTGTGGGCATTTATGCCCACGCGCTCCCCTGATCAAGATACCACCGGTATGTTGATGCCACCCCTTCCTGCAAACCTATCACGGCCTCCCAGCCAAGTTCCTTCACAGCAGATACATCCAGTAACTTACGCATGCTGCCATCCGGGTACTCGCTGTTATATTGAATTTTGCCCTCATAGCCAACCACCTCGCGAATAATCTCCGCAAGCTCGGCAATCGAAACATCACTACCGGTGCCAATATTCAGATGCGACTGGCGTGGATGAGTATACTCTGCATAAACAGCCTGCGCTAAACAGGCAATATATACGCAAGCATCAGCCAAATCATCTACATGTAAAAACTCACGTCGGGGCTTACCACTTCCCCAAATTTCAACCGTTGGACTGCCTGTCTGTTTTGCCTCATGAAATTTGCGTAACAACGCTGGCAAAACATGGCTGGTTTCTAAATCAAAGTTATCGTTAGCACCATACAGGTTAGTCGGCATAACACTTCGAAAATCTGTGCCATATTCCCGATTATAGGACTCACATAGCTTTATCCCGGCAATCTTCGCAATCGCATAAGGCTCGTTAGTTTCTTCTAATACTCCGGTCAACAGACAATCTTCCGACATCGGCTGCGCTGCCTGTTTTGGGTAGATACAGGAACTGCCCAAAAACAATAAACGCTCAACACCGACCTGATAGGCAGCATCAATAACATTGGCGGCCATCATAAGGTTGCTATAAATAAACTGTGCCGGCCAGGTGTTGTTAGCGTGAATACCGCCCACCCGGGCAGCGGCCAGGAATACAAAATCCGGCTTCTCGGCCTGCATAAAATCGCGTACTTGTTGTTGATTTTCAAGATCCAGCTCAGCACGGGTTTTTAAAATCAAATTTCCACAACCGGCTTCCTGCAGGCGACGCACCAGCGCCGAACCTACCATGCCACCATGACCTGCCACATAAATTTTGCCAGCGCGCAGTCGGTCTAATTCATGAGCATTAGGTTTATTCATGGTAGTTAAATACTTTGTAACCTTCCTTGGCAATAGCCGCATCACGGCGTGCCAGTTGCAGGTCTTCATGGACCATCTCTTTAACCAACTCAATAAATGAGGTTTTAGGCTCCCAACCAAGGTTTTTCTTGGCTTTGGAAGGGTCCCCTAATAAACTTTCAACCTCGGTAGGACGGAAATAGCGCGAATCAATACGCACTATCACTTCACCGGCTTGCGGGCCCTCGCCTTCGAGGTTTTCAATAATCCTGCCGATTTCATCAACGCCATCACCTTCCCAGCCTATAGTCATGCCGAGAAAACCCAACGCCCGTTCAACAAATTCCCGCACTGAGTGTTGCTCGCCGGTAGCAATCACATAATCTTCTGCCGCGCCCTGCTGCAGCATCATCCATTGGGCTTCAACATAGTCACGCGCGTGGCCCCAGTCGCGCTGAGAGTCGATATTGCCTAGAAAAAGGGTATCCTGAAGGCCGGTTTTAATTCTGGCAAGTGCGCGGGTGATTTTACGGGTTACAAAAGTCTCACCCCGTTGCGGGGATTCGTGATTAAACAAAATACCGTTACAGGCATACATACCATAGGCTTCGCGGTAGTTGACCACTATCCAGTAGGCATACAACTTCGCCGCCGCATAGGGAGAGCGTGGGTAAAAGGGTGTGGTTTCAGTTTGCGGAGTTTCCTGTACAAGACCATACAGTTCGGAGGAGGATGCCTGATAAAAGCGGGTTTTATCTGTCAGCTTTAATATACGAATAGCCTCAAGTAACCGCAACGGCCCTAGTCCATCCGCATTAGCGGTATATTCCGGCATTTCAAAAGAAACACCCACATGGCTTTGAGCAGCCAGATTATAAATTTCATCTGGTTGAATTTCTTGTACCACTCGAATCAAATTGCTTGAATCGGTCATATCCCCGTAGTGGAGGATGAAATTCCGATCTGTTACATGTGGGTCTTGATACAGGTGGTCTATTCGATCGGTATTGAATGAGGATGCACGGCGTTTCAAGCCATGGACTTCATAGCCCTTCTCTAACAATAGCTCTGCGAGATATGCGCCATCCTGGCCTGTAACACCGGTAACTAGTGCTTTTTTGCTCAATGTCGGGAACCCCTCGAAAAATTTAGTGACTGCCTACTAACTTGCTAAAGTAGCCTAACTATACAATTGTACCGTATTGAATTTATAAAATGTACAGAGTTAGCGTGCAAGCGGCTTTAGCCTTGACTTTAAGTGCTGTCGATGAGATTACAATAATATCACAGGGTCTATATCATTCCGCTATAATTAAAACCACTGAAACCTAAACCCCTGTTTGGCACAACAAAAACTATAAGTATCCCTTAATATAATGAATGTAGAACAAATAACCGAAAGGATTCGGGGTTATCAAAAAGACGGAAAGAGACTGTTTGCAAGCTCCTCTTTCCAAACTCATAGCATCCCCCTGTTACACATAATTAGCCAAATTGATCGTTCCATTCCAGTCATATTTATCAATACAGGCTACTTGTTCCCTGCAACATTAATATTTCGTGACCAGGTAGCTAAATCACTAGGGCTTACCATCATCAATGTATCATCGGTTGTCTCGCGCAATTTACAAAGGGATGGAACTGGAAACCTTTTTTTCACCTCCGACCCAGACCGGTGCTGCTATTTGAACAAAACCCAGCCAATGGAACCTGTTCTTACAGAATATGATATCTGGATTAACGGTATTCGTGCTGATCAAAATGCCAATCGCAATAAAATGAGCGTAGAACAAGATGGCGCCTTTAACTGCAAGCGATTTCACCCGCTTCTTGACTGGGATAACCGGATGGTTTATCGCTATATTAATCAGCACAAGCTCCCCCGGCACCCACTGGATGACCAGGGGTATTTAAGTATTGGTTGTGAGCCTTGTACTCGAAAATTAGATATGACAAACGATCGTGACGGACGCTGGTTCGGTTTAAATAAAACCGAATGTGGCCTGCATACTGACCTGGTGAACAAATAATGAAAATACTAATTACCGGCGGCGCAGGTTATGTTGGAACCGTACTAAGCTATCAACTGGAAAATATCGCTGATATAGAAGAAATTATCATTTATGACAATTTACACCGAGGCAACTACAACCTGTTTATTGGCAGTAGCAAGTTAAAGAAAAAATTAAGTTTTGTTGCAGGGGATATTCTTGATACCCGTAAACTAAAGCAGGCTCTTGAAGGTGTCGACATCGTTTATCATTTAGCCGCAACTGTAACCACGCCTTTTGCCGACCAGGATCCGCATTTTTTTGAACAAATCAATCACTGGGGAACCGCTGAGTTAGTTAACGCCGTAGAAAAGAGCGGTGTCAAAAAATTCATTTATCTCAGCAGTGCATCTGTCTATGGAGATACTGCAGAAGAAGTTGATATAAATACCCCGGCAAATCCGATAACTTTCTACAGCATCTCAAAAATGCGTGGTGAAGAGCATGTCAGCAGATTGTCTGAATTAAAAATTGACACCTATATTTTTCGTTGCGCTAATGTGTATGGTTATAGTAAAAGCATGCGATTTAATTCAGTCATCAACCGGTTTATGTTCAATGCAAACTTCACAAACCGCATCACCATTAACGGGAATGGTGAACAACAGCGCTCGTTTATTCATATTGAAAAAGCTGCTTCTACGCTAGCCAGCCTTGTAAATACAAATTTAGTGGGTGGAAAATACAACCTGACAGAAAATATATTCTCTATTAATGACATTGCTGGCACTCTAAAAGAAGTTTATTCAGATCTAGAATATCTTTATGTAAATCAGCAGCTTAATCTACATCAACTCAAATTAAAGCCTGATCCCTTTATTAATGCGATGTCCAATACCACAACACCAAGCTTGAGAGAATCACTTGAAATTTTTAAAAAAGCATTTACTTTTTAGTTTATTGGTAAGGTAAATGAAACAACACCCCAGTTAATTGATTAATTCGACCTCATAGCCTGGTCTTTTGGTGTCAAATTAGTTTTTAATAAATTGCTGATAGGCACTAACAACTTCCTCAGTTTCACCAATCATCTTGATTTTTCCTTGATCCAACCATAGTGCGCGCTCACAAAGTTTTAGTATTTGATTCATGGAATGAGAAACCAGAACAACCGTCTGTTTTGAGTTAATTTTATCCAGCATAGCCTTATTGGCTTTCAGCTTAAATTTACCATCACCTACACCGAGAACTTCGTCAATCAGCAAAAGCTCTGATCTCATTTTCAGCGCAACTGAAAACCCAAGCCTAGCACGCATGCCACTTGAATAAGTTTTAATCGGGTTATTAATAAAGCCTTCGAGTTCTGAAAACTCGATAATTTCATCAAGCATTGCGAGCACTTCTCGTTTGCGGGCTCCCAAAAACATCCCGCTAATAATCGCATTGTCCCTACCGGACAGCTCAGGATCAAAACCTAAAGCTAAAGACAGCAGGGCAACCTGTTTGCAGTGCCAACTAACTGTGCCGCTATCGACCCCATAAATATTGGCCAACACCCTTAATAAAGTAGATTTACCACAGCCATTAGAGCCCAAAATACCCAGTGTTTCACCTCTTTTAATGGTAAAACTCACACCCTCTAGAGCGGTAAAATAGTCATGTCGAAAAAATGACCGGCGGGTTCGGTATTGAACCCCAACATCATGCAGCTCCATCACATTATCGTTCACTGTGCTATCAACCGCGCATAGTTGGTTTCTGTTTTTTTGTAATACCATGTCATGATCATAATTAAAACCAAACTACCAAGGCAAATCAAGCCCAGTGCAGACCAATCAGGCAGAACATTATCCATTAGCACCTGTCGATAGTTTTTAATTAGATTTGCTATGGGGTTCATTAAAAATAGGCGTTGATGATCTGGGTGAATAACATCGGTATAACTATAAAATATTCCTGAGCCAAGCATCAGGGCCATTAATCCCGTAGAAATCAGATATCGGAAATCGGGAATATAGGGCGTCACTGCCGCCACCAACATCGCAAACGCAAAAGTTAACAAAAACTGAGTTAATATCACAAAAATTATGCTAAGCCAGACCCAGGAAATATCAAGCCCATAGAGATACAAAAAACCAAACATAAACACAAACACCACTGTTTGCTTAAAAGCATCCTGAAATACAACCAACAGTGGAAAAAAAGGCATTGGAATAGACACTTGATTAATCAGACCGCGACCTGCAATTATCGAGCCAGTCGCATTGCCAATGCTACGGGAAAACCACGAAAAAGGGATTCTTCCACAGATCAGAAAAATTAAAAAATCTGATGTCTTTGTTTCCAGAAAAACACCGAAAACCAGATAGAGTACCGCCACCATCAAGGCAGGCTCCAATAACCACCAAATATAACTAAGGTAGGTTTTTGAGGCCTCAGACTTTAAGTTGAACACCAGCTTGGTGAAGAACACCTCAACGAGGTGTGCTCTAGATATGAACATTCTTATTCACTAATGTAACCGCACAATTTGCATTGTAACACTTTCGCACTCATCGGTAATTGTTGGATCAAGGTCAAGCTTTGAGTGCCACTTCTTTAATGTATGATAGGCACCTAATCGGTTTAGACCCCTGAGTTTAGACTTGAGTTTAGACTGTGGCCTCTTGCTCATCAACAAGAGCTGTTTCAACAAAGCCTGCCCGTGCAGCCTTACATGTAAAGC
Source organism: Lysobacterales bacterium (assembly GCA_021648045.1). Classification (GTDB taxonomy): domain Bacteria; phylum Pseudomonadota; class Gammaproteobacteria; order Xanthomonadales; family SZUA-36; genus SZUA-51. The sequence continues at coordinate 12,310 of JAKITM010000013.1, read as the reverse complement.
GGTACCAGATGCGAGAAGTTTTTTACAAAGCTTACTTCAAACTGCTGTCTATACGGCCACTAGGCGCTTGGATGCAGAATTTGCGTCAAATTCTTGGCAAACACCTTAATCAGGCCGCTACGAAAAACGATTTAGTCACAATAAGGGCCCTTGCACAGCATCGCCATACAGCTATTCTAAAGCTGATTAATAAAAACAGAAGAATACGGACTGACCTACCTTGCATAGACTTGGTATTGGTTGCAAGCAATGATATTAAAAGTTTTGTGATCAGTCTACGCACAATCAAAAAACAGTCATACCCTAGTGAAAAAATCACACTAACGATCCTGCTGCTAGGAAATCAACAAATATCTGCAATGCCACTGTTGCCCGTTAATACTTTCAAAGCACAATATATCAAACTGACAGAGGAAAACTCCACAGCCGCCTTTTTTCAGACTATCGAAAACCTAAGCGCCCCTTACTTTTTGCTAATGCAGCAACCATTTGAGTTAGCTGAACACTGTCTTGAAATCTGCGCGCAAAATTGCATAGCAAGCGATACAGACACAGGTTTGTGGGAACTTAGTCCATCACTTAGCAAACGAGTAACCTTTTATGACCCTGTAACATTGGAGGTTCCGAGTTCCGATTTAGAGCTTGGTATTATCAGGCGACAGTCATACCTTGCTATTGGTGGTTTTAATCCACAACTTCCGCTTTCTCAACAAGGGTATGATCTAGGCTTCCGTCTACGCTCTCGCGGGCATCGCCTGAAAAACATTGGCCAATCCGAGCTTTACCAAAGCTCTCGTGTAAGCAACAACAACCTAATACAATCATCAAGATTGCATAGCCAAGAAACTGATTTCGGTATGGGGTCCTGCCTTAAGCTTTCAACAGTACTTCCCCAAAAAGATACTAAAGTTTCGATAGTTATGCGCACTTATGCAGGCAGAAGTGCATGGCTTCACGAAAGCATTTGTAGTGTACTCAACCAGACTCACCCTAATATTGAGCTTATTATTATTGAAGACGGCTCAAATGAGCATTCGGTGCTGATAAATCAACTCCTACCCGCATTAAATCCTGGGCAGAGCATAAAGTACTTAAGCCAACGCAAGCTTGGCAAAGCCCATGCCGGCAACCTGGGCTTAGAGAACGCTACCGGCAACTATATTGGTTTTTTGGATGATGACGACCTATTGTTTGCCAATCATGTTGAGTTGCTATTAGGCACAGCCCTTGCAAACAAGCAGGCAAGCGGGGCATACGCACTAGCCTGGGAAGTGCGAACGGCTACTCCCCCAGGAATGCCATATGCTGAACATCACTACGAAGTACCCGCAATATCTCGACAACCTTATTCCCGAGAAACTTTACTAAAACACAACCTTTGGTCGATTCAAAGCGTGCTATTTGAAAAAAGCCTTTATGACCAATTTGGGGGCTTCGATGTTAACTGTGAATATCTGGAAGACTGGGAATTGTGGCTCCGCTACACCCAGACATCCCATTTTGCATTTCTTCCCCATATCACATCACTTTACCGCACGCCTGCCGACCCTTATGAATTTTTATCTCGCGTCGGCAATCCAGAAAGAAGAGCCCTGATAGAGTAGGTAAAAAGCTGTATACTTACCGGTTAGACATTCAAAATAAAATACATTGGGGATCCTTTGGGATGCAGAATTTTTTATCAAATAAACGCGTCTTGGTTACGGGCGTTTGTGGTACTGTCGGCAGAGAAATTACGCGGATGTTACTATCTGGTGACTTTGGCGAACTGGCTGAATTAATTGGTATCGACAACAACGAATCCGAATTATTTTTTGTGGCCCAAGAATTTAACCAGCCCAGTGCTCAGTTTTTTCTACGGGACCTAAGAGATTACCCGGGTTTACAGGAAGTTTGCCAAAATGTTGATGTTGTTTTCCATGCTGCTGCACTTAAACATGTGGGTATTTGCGAACTTTCACCCAGTGAGGCGGTGCAAACCAACATCATAGGCCTTCAAAATTTGATTAATGCCGCTAAAAGATGCCGAGTCGAGCATTTCATTTTTACCAGTTCCGATAAAGCGGTTAACCCTACCAATGTAATGGGAACCTCTAAGCTAATGGGCGAGCGTTTGGTTACCGCGGCGAACAATTCACGCGAAAACCGGGGCACCATTTTTGCATCTACACGGTTTGGTAATGTGCTGGGCTCGCGCGGTTCAGTAGTGCCAATATTTCACGACCAAATACTGCAAGGCAAAGATATAACCTTAACCAGCCCTGAAATGACACGATTTATTATGTCTATCAGCGAGGCAGCCAATTTGGTTATTGCTTCAGCGGCCGAGGCTAAGGGCGGGGAAGTCTTTATTACCAAAATGCCTGTCATCCGTATTCAGGACCTTGCTGAAGTAATGGTTGAAATGCTGGTAGAGAAACACTCGCTAGCAAAGCAGTCAAACATTATAGAAATTGGAGTTAAACCCGGCGAAAAAATCTATGAGGAACTGATGAGTGATGAGGAAACTTCACGCGCATTAGAAACCGACCAGTATTTTGTGGTGCTACCTGCATTCCGAGATATGTATGATGTTGAGTATAGCTATAACAACGAAGTCGCTAATGCCCTACTTAAGCCATATAAATCATCTGAAGAAGTAATGCTCAATCAAGCCGAGTTAAAAGACTATTTACAAAAATTTGACATCGTTTAAGGTTAATTAAATTTCAAAACCTTAAACAAAGAGGAGAATAAAATGCGCGTACTAATACTTGGGGGTGATGGTTATCTAGGCTGGCCCACCGCAATGCACTTTTCAGCTAAAGGCCATGAAGTTGCCGTGGTTGATAATTACCTGAGGCGCAACCTCGCGCGTGAAACCGATAGTGGCGCCCTATACTCCACACCTAATTTGCATGAGCGTGCGGAAATCTGGAAAGAACATTCCGGCGAGAACATTTCAGTTCATATTGGCGACCTATGTGATTGGGACTTCATTAACTCCCTATTTGCCGAATTTAAACCCGACACCATTATTCATTACGCCGAACAACCTTCTGCACCCTATTCAATGTTAAGTACAGCCGCGGCCCGGCTAACTCTCTCAAACAATATTGGGGTCACCGGCAATGTTGTGCTAGCGATGAAAGAACACTGCCCTGATGCTCACCTCATCAAACTGGGCACAATGGGCGAATATGGCACCCCCAATATTGATATAGAAGAAGGCTGGCTTGAAGTTGAACACAAAGGCCGCTCCCAGAAATTCCTCTACCCTCGTCAGGCGGGCAGTTTGTACCACACCACCAAAGTAATGGACACCGATCTGCTCTGGTTTTATGTGCGCACCTGGGGATTACGAGTAACCGACCTTATGCAAGGCCCGGTATATGGCATTTTTACCGATGAAAACGGCCATGATGACCGCTTATTACCCTGTTTTGCCTATGATGAGATATTTGGTACAGTTATTAATCGCTTCGTTGTACAAGCCGTTGCCGGTTACCCGTTAACAGTATATGGCAAAGGTGGGCAAACTCGGGGTTACCTCAACCTGAAAGACACCCTGCAATGCCTTTTACTTGCAGCAGAAAACCCCGCCGATAGCGGTGAAATGAAAATTTACAATCAACTGACTGAAACATTCTCGGTAAATGAAATTGCCGACCATGTGCAGCGTGTTGGCAAACAACACGGACTTGATGTGGAAATAAAAAGCATTGAAAATCCAAGAAAAGAGCTGGAAGAACACTACTATAACCCCGCCCATACAGGCTTGCTTGATCTAGGCCTAAAGCCTAACTACCTAACGGATGAAGCACTAGGCGAGATTATTCAAAAAGTTATTCAGTATAAAGACTCCATCGTGCAAGGCCGCATCTTTCGGGGCGTTAAATGGTAACCCAGAAAAACTGGCTAATTACGGGTGGTTGTGGCTTTATAGGCACATCGTTAATTCAGCAATTGCTGAAAATTGATCGCACTACTAATATCCGTGTGCTTGATAATTTATCCGTTGGCAATGAAGAAGACCTGAGTGAAGTAGCAAAATTTAATAAAATTGCCAACCCAACAGGCGCGCCCGAGGGTATTGAGCTATTTGTAGGTGATATTAAAAATACCGAGGACTGTTTAAACGCATGTAAGGGTATTGATATTATTGTGCACTTAGCGGCAAACACCGGGGTTGGGCCATCAGTAGAAGACCCGGAAGCTGATATGCAGGCCAATGTAATTGGTATCTTTAATGTGTTACAAGCGGCCCGCGCAAACAAAACCAATAAATTTATATTTGCCTCATCCGGTGCACCCATCGGCGAACTGAACAACCCACCAATTCACGAAGAATTGCCTGCACACCCTGTTTCCCCTTACGGAGCAAGTAAACTTGCCGGAGAAGGCTATTGTTCAGCCTATTTTCATTCTTTTGGTATCAACACCGTCGCCTTGCGGTTTGGTAATGTTTACGGTCCCAGAAGCAAACACAAAGCCAGTGTTGTAGCAAAGTTCATTAAACAGGCACTCAACGGCGAAACCTGCGAAATTTACGGAACCGGCCAACAAACCCGAGATTTTATTTATATACTCGACCTCGTTGATGCCATCATTAAATCCGCACAAGCGGATGTTGGTGGTGAAGTTTTCCAAATTGCCAGCAGTAAAGAACGCACTGTGAATGAGATTGTAGAAATTGTGCAGCAAGAATTAAAAAAATACGGTATTGAACTAAAACTGGAGTACGGCGAGACCAGGGTTGGTGATGTAATGCGGAATTTTTCGGATGTTTCGAAGGCCAATGCAATGTTGGGGTGGCACGCAACAACTAATATTAGTGATGGTATAGCTAAAACTATTGGAGATTTTGTAACCGAGTGCCCGATTAATGTAAAAAACGATAAAATAGAACTAGTGAATACTTGGAATCAATAAACTGGCAGACAACTTAACCCTTTAAAATTATAATGAATATCACTGGTTGGTTATATAAACTCATCCTAACTTCTATATTAGTTTGGGGTTGTCCACCATATTGGCGATGTACATTCTGCAATACTAAATGATAATTTATGGGAGAGTCTCTGCTAGTATCGTTTGTTTTATATTAAAACTATCATGACTTACTTACAGGCTCAGTTAATGTGAATATTGTAGTTTATTGTCAAAGTGCAGCAAAAGGACGCGGTGGTATGGAGCGCACTGCTGCTAATGTTGCCAATGAAATGTTCAGTCGCGGCCACAATGTTTGTTTCGTCTATGAAATAGATCCGATTTGCACATTTACAGCTTATCCCTTGTCGGCTGGTATTAAAATATTGCCCTGGCACCAGGATATCTGTGAAGAAGCATTTGCAAATATAATGATTAATTTTTCCGCTGATGTTGCCTTGATTTTATACTGCAATGAACGAGAAATTGAGTTGCCTTTTCGATTGCTTGCCAACTGTTGTTTGCCAATTGTCTTACATGAAGGCACCAATCCCGAGAGAATAAAACACGCCTGGAACAGGAAAAACGAAGATGGTGTAAACCTGCACCAACGAAGTGTTTATCACTCAGCCGCCAGCGCGGTAAGAGTTACATTACCTTCATACCTGGATTCAATTGATTTTTTGGATGATGAGAGAAAAATCTCATTTCCAAATGCCTTTGTCCGAAACAGCAATGCTGGACAGGCTGTCAAGCGCAAGCAAATCATTCATGTCAATGGGTTTAAACAGAACAAGAATCTTCTACCTGTCTTGCAAGCGATGAGTACATTGCGTACCCGCTTTGGTGAGTGGCAATTACTGCTAGTTGGAAGGGCAGTGAGAATAAACAAGCACCATGAGTCAATCTACCAGTTTATTGAGACCCATCAACTGGAAGATATCATTAAGTTTTCTGGTGTGGTTGAAAATATTGATGATGTATTTGCAAGTTCAGATATTCACGTTATTTCATCTCACAGCGAAGGGCTGCCTAATGTTGTAATCGAGGCGATGTGTAATGGAATACCCAGTATAGGTTATGCTTTTTGTCCCGGCACCAATGAATTAATTGTTCATAATCAAAATGGACTGCTGGTTGAAGAGCAAGAAGGTGAGGTCAAAGGGTTAACCGAGGCGATGGCACAATTAATGGCTGACAGTAACCTCAGGCGTCGACTAGGTTGCCAAGCCTATCAAGATTCACAAATGTTTGAGCCTAAACTTATCTTTGACCAATGGGAGAGAATGCTAACGAATGCTGCCAAGGACAAAATTAATTCATTTTGTCTAAGCCAGCCATTCAGCGATATCTTACCAGAAGAATGTAGACTGCATAAATTACGCCAACTAAGAAAACTGGGGATAAACCCTTGCTCTTCTGGACTTACCATTGAGCGACGCACTTCATGTGTAAACAAAACCCATACCCTGTTGTTTGTGTTGACCAATGCGCCTCTTGGCTCACTGGGTACTATTGGCACATCTGAAGTAATCAGAAGACTGGCCAAGACATACAAAGTTATAGTAATCTCAGAACAACGTAATCCGGCGGTGGTATTTGATGATTCAGGCTTTACGGTGACCTACGTAGACTCTTTTAACAGCAAAGAAACCTTGAGTTTAGTCCAGCAAATATTGGTGGAAGAATCAGTTGATCTAGTTCATATTTACAGGGGTCAGGGGGAGTTTAAATTACTTAATGAAATTTATAGAATAAGTCACCAAAAACAACTTGGTGTCAAAATTATCTATGACATTAAGTCACCCATATTGGCTGAGGAACCTAAAAGAACTGAGCTAGCTTTCAACATTCAAAAATCTGCACCATTAATTGATCATATAATTTCCTTATCGGACTTTACCTTCAAACATAATATTAAGCTACCCTTATCACCTCACTCTATTATTCCATTAGGAATAAATATCCCTAAACAACCTAGATTACCCCAAGCCACTTTGCAGATTAAAAAATTGGTTTACATAGGCTCATTGACTAAAAAGCGGGGTGTTCTTAAACTAATCAAGTGGTTTTCAAGTTACTCTAGAATATCTGATAATGATTTATATTTAGACATTTACGGACACGGCAACCAGAGTCATGAAATTGAAACTTATATAAAGAAACACAAATTAATGAACTCTGTGGTGTTAAAAGGTTTTATACCACAGGAGCAACTATTTGCAAAATTAAGTGACTATGATGCCGGCATTGCCTATGTACCAGACAATGAAACTTTTTCCGGCTCACCTTCCCTCAAGTTAATTGAGTTTGCTGCGTTCGGCCTACCGATATTAGCCACCGCAACTGCTGCACATAGGGATTATGTTCAGAAATATCAGCTCGAAGCAACACTTTTTGAAGATGATGAAACAGATTTTCATAAGGCTGTGAAGGATTTATGTTCAGTAGGGGTATCCATCGACAGCTTAAATCATAATATTGATCAAGCCAGTAAATTTGAGTTTGACAACCTCATTATTGAGCATATCGAACCAATTTATCAAAATTTGTTAGTATCGAAGCAAACGAGTGAAGCCGCAGTGAAAGAAAAAGCTTAATTGAAGTTTTTCACAGTTGAGATAGATATATCAATTTCATCATGCAAATTTTCAAAAAAGGGCAAGACAGTTTCCAGGTTTTACAGATAGAGTTTTCCATTGGAATCAAGAGGTAAATATTTATGAAAATACCTAATCAGCAGCATGAAGGGGCAAGTAGTGACTTGCAAGAACATGATAAAGTTGACAGTGATAGCCTTCGGAATCAAAGTATTCCCATGCTTATAACAGAGACTGAGGTATGCCCAGAAGAGAGTGGGCTAAGTAACCAGAGTAACACTGAATTAGTTATTCGCTCAAATAAGCATTTACAAGAACTAAAAAGATTAACTGAGGAAAACAATGAATTATATATCCGTGTTGCTTCATTGACACAGGAGATAAACTGGAAAATCAAGGACATTCAGGACAGGAATGTTAAAGTAAGGCAAAGGAATGATTCGATCAGACAGTTACAAACCGACTTACAGAATAAAAACAACAAAATCAAGGACATTCAGGACAGGAATGTTAAAGCAAGGCAAAGGAATGATTCGATCAGACAGTTACAAGCCGACTTACAGAATAAAAACAACAAAATCAAACAGCTAGAAACTCATGTCAAAAACTATAGATCATCCGTCTCGTTTCAGATTGGCCAAACATTTGTGCAAGCAGTTGCTAAACCTGGAATAAACACACTTCTATTACCTTACTATTTTATTAAAGCAGTATTTCGAGGCAAATTTTCTTGAAAAGCAACTTAATAACAGAGGTTACTAATTAAAATCGCTAGTCTTATCCCGACCTATATACAAATATGAGTGGGTATCAATACTGTTCATTACCTATAGAATTATCAAATAAACCTGTAACAAAAAACTTATGAAATCTCAAACTGATGTAAAAGAACACAGAGAACAAATAAAATATTTTTCACTGCCAATGCCCATAATGCAGCCAAGGAAAAATAAATTACAAACTGACTTGAAAATTGGACTTATTGCCTCCGACCGTTTGTATGATGGCTTCAGGTTTGAAGCAGAAGTAACCTTATTGTCAGAGGAGAATTGGCTTGATGTTTTGAAATATATCAAGATTGATTTCTTGCTTGTTGAGTCTTGTTTACATAGTGCTATCAATGATTGGGCATACGCCCAGGTTGAAGGAAGTGATAAAAACAAACATATAAAGAAAGTCATACAGTTTGCCAAAGATAATTCTATTCCCACAGTATATTGGTTTACACACGATCACGCTTATCATCAGAATTTTAAAGAGTTTTCATCTATCTTTGATTATGTGTTTTGTTCTGATAACAAGGAGCTATTACTACTAAGAAAGGAGGGGGTTGAAGCCCGCCTATTGCTACCGGCAATGCAGCCTGCACTACATAACCCTTTTAGGGAAAACAAACATTATTACGATTTCAATGTTGAAATACTATTTGATGGATGGTCAGATATTTTTAGGCACGGAGATAAATTAACGATATTAGAAGATATTAAGAAGCTTGGTTTGAAAATCATCGATTCTGAGAAAACAATTTTTATTAAAAAAATTAATGAAACCCCAGAATTAAAAAATACAATTCTAGGTTGCGTCTCGGTAGCAAGTAAAAATCAAATGTTAAAATATACAAAAACTGTTTTAACCTTTAGTGATTCATCGCTCACACCAACAAGTCAGCAATGGGCTTTTTTGGCGGTTGCGGGTTCAAGAACTTGTTCACTTAATCGAGGCACAATAGCAAATGATGATATTCGAAAAGGGGTGGTGATAGAGGTTGAGAATGACCCGGATTTATTAATGGAGCTTCATAGCCTCCAAATAGATGACCTATATCGCGAAAGGGTTGCACATCGAGCATGGCAACAAGTGAATTTAAAACATACTTTTAATCATCGTATAAAACAAATTTGCGAGGTCCTTTCAATTCCGTTATTAAATAATACCAACAAAAAAGCATCGCTCATAACTCCAACATATCGCGTTGATCAACTTCAACATGTAATCGATACATTCCAAATGCAAACCTATAAGAATAAGGAGCTTTTAGTCGTTTATAACGGAGCCGAAGCTATACCCTCCGATACTCTCGATAAATTCAAAAAGAAACAGAATATAACATTACTAACATTGCCGCCGGAAAAAAGTGTCGCAGAATGTCTTAACCTAGGAAATAGCGTTGCAAATGGTGATTTCTGCTTTCGATTAGATGATGATGATTATTACGCAAAAAACTACATTTCAGACATGATGCTTGGTCTGAATGCTGTAGACATGAAGATATTTGGAAGAGTATTTTCATACTTTATCACAGAGGAGGATCAACAACTCAATCAATATTCAAAGAAAGGCAAGACGTTTTGTATCGCCAGTAGTGAAGACCTTTTGACGAAAAGATTACACTTAGCAGGCAATACAATCGGTGGCGAAAGGACTTTTATGTTATCGCACAGATACCCAGAAAAAAGCTACAATACAGCCGACATTGGTTTTGTCTTAAATGCCGCCTTAGAAGCCGAAGAGGCATGCAGCTTTGACTCTTTTAATGTTGTGGTGAGCAGAAGAGAAGACTTATCCACACATACATGGCGTGTGCCTAAGGATCAGATTGGTAAAAATGTCTTCTGCTTAGTTGATTCTAGTAAAGATGATGTCTTCGTTTAGTCAGGGCGCTTTCTTTACCAATGCTATTTTTATCTAATTTCAACCCTTAAGTATGGGTTCTTTATTTGTTAATCTGATAGAACAGAAAAGGAAAAAATTAAATGGCTCCTAGAAACCCCCTGATGAAAAATGGAACTTCAAGAAAAGCCATTATTGTTATCGGTTCCGGGCGCAGCGGAACCTCTCTGGTAATGCAAATTTTAAACTACTTGGGAATTTATTCTCTAGGAGAAGTGCTTAAAGAAAATGTCACTAATCCAAAAGGGTTTCTTGAGAATACTCGAGTTCTTGAAATACATCAAAAATTGCTTAAATCTATAATGTCACACTCAAGCCTACCGCTTCTACCGGGCTGGATGGCCAGCCCTGAAGCTGCAAAAGCTAAGGCGGCATTAATTGGTCACATCCACTCTAATATAGCTGATAAACAAATATTTGCTGTAAAAGACCCCCGCATATCAATTTTAATCCCTCTGTGGCGTGAGGTTTTAGCAACCTTCAGTCTTGAGCCAATTTTTATACTCGCATACCGTGACCCAGCTTCAGTTTTAGAATCTATGCAAAAAGCATATAGCATGCCCATTGATTGGGGGCAGGGGTTGTTGGATACTCGACTCGTATATTCTGTGGTTGATACAAATTGTAAATTTTTACCTATTAATTATGACAACTGGTTTGATTCCCCAACTGAGGTAATTCTGTCTCTTTCAAAGGCCTGCGGAATTCCTAAAAACAAGAAAGTGAGTGCCTTGATTGAGAACCCAAGCCTGGCTATAAGCCCTGACCTAAAACGTTCATTAAACTACAGTGCCTATCGTCAAAAAGTACCAACCCATTCACAAAAAATGTACGAATTGATCGAAGGCTTTGAAAAGAACAGAAAAAGCCGCCAAGATTTATTAAATTATTGTATTTATTTCAAAGAATTTTATGACTCCTTAGTGTATGTTTCATCGAATATTTCCGGACTGGAACAACGCTTGGAAACTGAAAGCACAGAGGGGAATAAAACCAACCAACTACTTGAGCAGATCGTTGCCGATAAAGAGGCCATCTTAACAGCGCAAAAAGCACGCACTTTAGAACACGGAGCTTTTCTTGCCAGCCTGGAAGATTTACGGAATGCTCAGGGTACCCTACAAACCAAAATCCAAAGTGTTAACCATCAGGGCTCCTCGATTAGCGACATTGCTAGCCTGCTACAACAGCACCTTAAGCTCGAAAAAACAGAAGGGTATAAAACCAGCCAGTTGCTTGAGCAGATCGTTGCCGATAAAGAAACCATCTTAACCACGCAAAAAGAGCGCGCGCTGGAACATGAGGCTTTTCTTGCCAGTCTGGATGAATTGAGAAAATCTCAGGGCAGCCTAAAAACAGAGATTCAGAATGTTAACCACCAGAGTGTTTCATTAAATGGCATCATTTCCATACTCCAAAAAGAGTATAAGCATGATAGGGAGGAAGGTCTTCAATCCAACAAGCTTCTTACGCAGCTTTTAAATGATAAAGATACCTCATTAAGTGCGTTGAAAGATAGAATCGATGAGCAAACTGGGGTGCTTTCCACTCTTCAATTAGAAAACAGTAACAAAGATAAAGAAATCTCCCACCTGCAACATAAGATTGAACAATTCAACATACAGAACCGTGATATAAAAAACAAAAACAAAAATTATCGTGAGCGAAATCAAACCTACCGAGAAAAAGAGCAGTATCACAGTGATAAAGTGGTTGAGCTCCGTGATCGTTTAACGACTGTGCAGAAACGGTTATCTGAAATGGAAAACCAGTCTGTTCTTGGTAAAATATTTAATAAATGACACTTATTACCCAAATATAAGTCTTTCTTAAATCTAAACAAATTTTATAGTAATTACAAAGAAGGTTGCGGCCCGTACCAAATAAGGGCTATATCTTAGTAAGCGCAAAGTAAACCTCACCCTGTTTTCCTGAACGATTTTCAGTCACTCTATGCTTCTGATGAACTAGGAGCAATAAGCAATGCAAAAAATGATTCCCTCGCTGACCCAGCGTCAGCGTTATTGGCTAGAACATATTCAGGCCTGCGAAGCCTCCGGTAAAAGTATGACTGAGTATGCGGCGACACAGGGATTTCCTGTTCAGGCACTGTATTCCAGCAAGAATATACT
>JAKITM010000012.1 GCA_021648045.1 Lysobacterales bacterium | reverse complement strand
GCACGACCTGACAGAACAGAAAGACTAGATAACAAGTGATGCCCTAATAGCCCGAAAATCGGGAAGGGGATATTTTAACCAGAGGCTTGACTTTGTGCTTCATAGAAGGGTGGGCATTTATGCCCACGCGTAAAAACTAGCCAACCCAGACCTGTTACCAAAATATTTATAGTTTCGCCGGTGGCATGAATTAATCTTAATAATGTAACTGCTTACGCCATTGGGTGCAGGATGGCTTTCCAGGGCAGGTAATGGTCGATTAGGAGGAAGGCGAACAAAGCCATTAAATACATAATCGACCAGACAAAAGTTTTGATCGGGAGCTCTTCATTGTCACTGATTAACATGCGTACTGAAAAGCTGAGAAATACTAGATTCAGAACGCTAACCCCAACCAGATAAAATAATCCGCTCATTCCGGTCAGGTAGGGCAAAGTGGTGACAATAATTAATAACAAGGTATAGAAAAATATATGCCAACGGGTAAACTCAATTCCGTGGGTAACCGGAAGCATGGGGATATCTGCCTTGGCGTAATCATCTGCCCGGTGAATAGCCAGCGCCCAGAAATGTGGCGGCGTCCAGACATAAATAATTAGAAATAACAGCATTGCATCGGCTTCTAGTTGGCCGGTCATTGCCACCCAGCCCAACAGCGGTGGCGCGGCTCCAGCAGCACCACCAATAACAATGTTTTGCGGGGTCGCCCGTTTAAGGTACATAGTGTAGATAACCGCGTAACCAATGAGTGAGAAAAAGGTCAAGACTGCAGTCAAAGGGTTAACTAGAAAATACAGTATCAGCATGGCAATTGCGCCAAGGATTAGCGCGAATACTAATACTTGCCGGCTAGTGAGCTCACCGCTGGGTAATGGTCGATCCTCGGTGCGTTTCATCTTCGCATCAACTTTCTGGTCAACCAAGTGATTAATGGCGGCAGCTGCACCGGCGGCCATACCGATTCCCAGAGTGGCCATTAAAAAGCGTAGTACATCCGGCATTCCGGGCACGGCCAGTAGCATGCCGACGACTGCAGTAAATACAATCAGGGCAACGACTTTCGGTTTGGTGAGTTCAAAGAAACTCAGCAGTGGGGAGCGGCGTGCAGACACAGGCGAAATAGGCATGGAACTATTCTACCCCAGCTAGTTTCAGCGAGCCTATCATTCAGGTTTTTCCTGCGCCCAGGTGAGTATGCGTTTTAGGTCTTTGCGAACCCCGGTTGCATTATGTCCTGCTGGGTAATGCATAAAGAGGTTCAGTTCTCTGTCTAGCAACCACATTTTGCCCGCAGTTTCTGTGCCTGAACCTGTGTTGTTAATCAGTGCGTAAATCACTGGGTTGTTGATTTGTCGAATTTTAGTTTCGATGGCTTTAATGCGTTGCTGTTGTTCATCGCTGCTGGTATCTGCACTAACAAAAAGTAGTCCAACTTCACTGCTGTGAGCACCGGTCGCTTTGCGTAATTGACGCATCCCTATCAGGGTTTGTTCACATGTCTGATCACAATTGCCGCTGGCAATGCTTACCAGCCACCACTTTGAACGGTCCTCAATAATCTCGCGTAATTCGATCATTTCAACCACCGGCTTAATCAGTGTGCCGTGAGCTTTGCTGGATTCGGGCTGATATGACCAGAAATCACTCTGCATTAACATGGCGATAATTACGGGTATTAGAAAGGCCGCAAAAACCCCCAATATAACCAGTCGTCCATTGCCTTTTTTAGGCGTGTTGTTATCAGGCTTGCTTTCCATACTTCTTGATTCCAGGTCGAATAATGATAATAAAGAGGATTACCGTTACCAAGGCAAAGGCAAACCATGTTATCGCGTAACCACGATGCTTTTCGGGTCCAAAGTTTAGCGGACGCCGCAGTCTTTCGCCATAGCCAGATGCGCTTTTGGCATCCAATTGAATGATTTGCGGTAATAGGGGGTAACCGAGTTGTGCGGCCGCCGGATCCAGTTCCAGGTAGGTAATCAGTCGTGGCCAGGGTAGGGATACATCGATGGCAGTATCACCGCCCATGCGAATACCGGTTTTAGGTGGCAGATTGAGGCTACCACTAATTTCAACGGGTGTAGCTGTAGTCCTAAACGCTGGCAGCTCGCTTCTATCCAGTGGCATCTTCAACCAACCACGATTGACTAATAGCCAGTCACCACCGGGTAATTTAAGTGGTGTAATAAGGTGTACACCGACAACCCCGCTTTCTACTTGGTTATCGAGCAGGAAGCTATGCTGAATATCGTATTGTCCACGGCCGCTGACTTTGGCAAATCGCGGGCTATTGCGGTCGACCATTGATAAAGGCAGGAACTGAGCTTGATCGATAGCTGTGAGGATCGCTTGTTTCTCATCCGCCCGCTCAAGTTGCCAAAAAGCCAGCCACAGAAAGGCCGCTAATAACGCCGACATAAGCAGCGTAAACAGCAGCCAATGCAGACCGGTTATCGGTTTGTTCTGCGAATTATCAATATTCATTCATTGTCTGCCTGAGCGGGTTCGGTGAGAAGTCCTCGAGAATATCAGCTTCTACCCAAACGCGTGCGAATTTGGATATAATGCCACGGAAAGCCCTATTGTGGACATTTAATCATGCTATATAAGATCATCATCGTTGTTTTTTTTCTGGCTATTGTTTATTCCCTGTTTTCTGCATTTTACTATATGGTCAAAGGCGGTGAGGGTGATGATGACAAAATGTTGCGGCGGCTGAGCTGGCGCATCGGGCTTTCGCTACTGTTCTTTTTTCTGCTGGTGGTCGGGATGAAAACCGGCATTATCACGCCTCATCCTATAAGTCCCGGCGCGGTGTATCAGATCGAAGGTTGATTCTTGTTGTTAGCTGGAATTCGCAACCTCAGGCTTTCTTTTACCTCTTCCATAACCACATAAGTACGGCTGCCTTCGACTCCGGGAATCGGAAGAATTTTTTCGCCTAGCAAGCTGCGATATTCTTGCATATCCCGAACTCGGGCTTTAATCAGATAATCGAAATTTCCTGAGACTAGGTGGCAATCTAGCACTTCGGGGATATCGAGTATTCGTTGGCGGAACACTTTGAAAGCATCACCTGCAGTGCGTTTCAGAATGATTTCTACAAAAATCAGTAGTTGTGATTCTAATAGTGTTGGGTCAAGAATGGCCATATAACCTTGGATAAAACCTTTGCCTTCGAGTTTTTTTACCCGGTCTAGACAAGGACTAGGGCTAAGGTTTATTTTGCGTGCTAGATCGGCATTGCTGAGGCGGCCATTTGCCTGTAAATAGCCGAGAATGGCACGGTCGGTTTTATCTAGCTGATAAAATGCTGATGATCTTTGGTTTTTCACTAGGTTATCCTATAAAAACAACTTATTTAAGAAATATACACTGTTGATTTGCTAAATAACACAATAAATGACTGCGTGGCACGCGTTATTATATGCCAAATAGTAAGCTTGCATAAACTGGAGAGATGGCATGCGCATTGGTGTACCTAAAGAGATTAAAAACCATGAATACCGGATCGGACTCATACCTGCAACCGTGCGCGAGTTGGTAGCTCGTGGGCATGAAGTATTTGTAGAAAACGATGCCGCATTGTCTATCGGCCTCGATAATGCGGTTTATACAGAAGCAGGAGCAACCATTCTGCCGGATGCCAAAGCCGTATTTGATATCGCTGAGATGATCGTCAAAGTAAAAGAACCCCAGGCTGTTGAGCGCGCCATGTTACGCGCGGACCAGGTGCTGTTCACCTATTTACACCTGGCCCCAGATCCTGAGCAAACCCGTGAGCTGGTTGCCAGCGGCGCTACCTGTATTGCCTATGAAACCGTTACTGACAATGCCGGTGCTTTACCTCTATTAGCGCCGATGTCGGAAGTTGCCGGGCGTTTGTCGGTTCAAGCAGGCGCTTGGTGTCTGGAAAAAGCCCACGGCGGTGCCGGCGTGTTACTAGGCGGTGTACCGGGAGTCGCCCCGGCCAAAGTGGTAATTATTGGTGGCGGTGTAGTTGGTTTTAATGCCGCGCAAATGGCCATGGGCATGGGTGCTCAGGTGGTTGTTCTGGATCGGTCTTTAGAGGTTTTACGCCGCTTTGATGCGCTCTTTGATAGCCGCATAGAAACCATTTATTCAGATTTACTCTCGCTGGATAAATATGTGACTGATGCCGATCTGGTCATCGGGGCGGTATTGATTCCCGGTGCTGCCGCACCAAAACTTGTCACTCGTGAGCATCTTAAAAAAATGCGTAAGGGTTCAGTAGTGGTCGATGTGGCAATTGATCAGGGCGGTTGTTTTGAAACCTCCCATGCCACCACCCATCAAGATCCCATCTATATAGTGGATGATATCGTGCACTACTGTGTGGCCAATATGCCCGGTGCAGTTGCCCGCACTTCAACCTTTGCCCTCAACAACGCAACCCAGCCTTTTGTGTTGCGACTGGCTGATAAAGGCGCAAAACAAGCGATGTTAGATGACCAGCACTTGCTGAATGGCTTAAATGTCCACCGTGGCATGGTCACCTGCGAAGAAGTAGCAGAAAACCTGGGTTATGAATTCGTAACCGCCAAAAAAGCCCTCAAAACCGCATAAAACAAGGGGTGGGTTTTAGTTGGTCGGCTTTTACGCGTGGGCATAAATGCCCACCCTACGGTTTAGGTGGTTGGCCAGAGAAAGGCTATGGCTTGCGGTAGGCACTCAATTTCTACCGGGGTGCTGCCGCTGAATTCTCCGTCCGGGGTTAGTTCTTTTGGCTCATCGGTTTCGATCAATATATGCTTTGCACGCTGTATGCTCACTTCCGGATAATGGATGTGTTTGCCTGTGTATATTGATGGAAACAGGCGTAATATCCTCAAGCGTGATATGTCAGTGAGTAACAATACATCCAGAAACCCATCATCAACTTGTGCATCCGGTGCTATCAGGAAGCTGGTGCCGGTATAGCGCGAGTTAGACACACTGGCAAGGACAGTTGAGCAGTCAATGCGTTGACCGTCCAGCGTTATCCGCAGTGCCCAGCTACGCAGAAATAGTGTTTGCCAGAGAGTGCCCAGGGTATAGGCACTTTTGCCTAGCAGCTTCAGTTTTTTAGCGGTGCGCCCGGCATCAACGCCGAAGCCCATACTGATAATATTAATAAAATATCGTTGCTCGCCCGCATAACTATAACTCGCACAATCAATTTTGCGTATGTTCCCTGCACAGATAATGTCTATGGCTTTTTGCCATTGACCGGCAAGCAGGTCTAACTCGCGGGCAAAAGCATTTCCGGTTCCCGCCGGAATCAGTCCAAGAGGGATTCGTTGTGAACTATCCTGGCGGTATAACCCGTTCAGAGCCTCATGCAGTGTGCCATCACCACCGATAATAATAACCGCGCTATATTGGCTGAGGTCACAAGCACCCAGATATTCCTCAATATGCCCGCCATACTGCGAGCAAAACAAACTGCTCTGTAAGCCCTTATCAGTAAATCGTTGTTCGATTTTCGGAACCAGTTTTTGGCTGTGGCCGCTGGCTGCGTTCGGATTATTTATCAGTAGTAGTTTTTGCATGGGTAAATTTAGCAGCTAAAAAAAACCCGCCAACTGGCGGGTTTAATATAAACAAATGGGTGGCTAGACCACATAAACAAATACAAACAGTGCCAACCAGACCACATCAACAAAATGCCAATACCAGGCAACGCCTTCAAAGGCAAAATGATTTTCTTTGGTAAAGTGACCTTTCGCGCACCGCACCGCAATGACAATTAACATGATGGTTCCCAAAGTTACATGGAAACCGTGAAAACCGGTCAACATGAAGAATGTGGAGCCATAAATACCTGAGCCCATGGTTAGTCCAAGCTCCTGGTAAGCGTAAATATATTCTTCCGCCTGATAATACAAGAAGACTATACCCAGTAGCACTGTGGCTACCATCCACATTACCATGCTTCTCTGGTTGGCTTTCTTTAAAGCCCAGTGAGCCATGGTAAGGGTGAAGCCTGAGGTTAGTAGAATTAAGGTATTCAGCAGGGGTACATCGAAAGCCGGGATGATATCAAAATCACCACCTAAGTTTGTCGGGCCATTATGCGGCCAAACCGCTTCGAAGCCAGACCATAAATATTGGCCTGTGGCTACACCTACACCTTCGCCACCGAGCCAGGGCATCACCAACATTCGGGTATAAAGCAAGGTGCCGAAGAACACCGCAAAGAACATCACTTCAGAAAAGATAAACCAGACCATGCCCATTCGGAAAGACACACCGACCTGCGCGTTATACATGCCTTGCTGTGATTCGCGAATAACCAGTCCGAACCATCCGAACATCATGAAAATTAGAATTAACAGGCCAGCATAAAACATATATTGTGCACTGCCGCTGCCATTCAGCCAGTTTGAAGCTCCCACCAGCAGCAAAAACATGCCGATTGAACCGACTATCGGCCACTTGGTGCCATGGGGAATATAGTAAATATCTTTTGAGTGTGACATTATTCGCCTCTCGCTCTGGTATCGTTTGTAGTTATATTATTAGGGTTTGGTTGATTGCTTATTTCTTTTTTAGCCGCATTGTTATATGCCAAAGTAGCCGGAATATTTTTGAAGAAAGTGTATGAAAGGGTGATGCTCTCGATATCGTCCGGCAAATCAGGGCTGATATAATAAGTCACCGGCATATCTTTTTTCTCACCTGCCAAAAGTAGTTGTTCGGTAAAGCAAAAACATTCGGTTTTTACAAAATACAAGCTGGCTTCAGGCGGTGCAACATTAAACACCGCATGGCCGATAACCGGCTCATCACTTATGTTGATAGAGGTGTAACTGGCAACGCTGAGCTTCCCCAGTTGTA
The DNA here is from genome assembly GCA_021648045.1 of Lysobacterales bacterium. Lineage (GTDB taxonomy): Bacteria > Pseudomonadota > Gammaproteobacteria > Xanthomonadales > SZUA-36 > SZUA-51. The sequence goes on along the minus strand of JAKITM010000012.1, from coordinate 27,149 downwards.
CTGTTTTTGCGCTGTCCACAGCTTCGAACTGCCAGTTAAGCCCGGAATTTACCGTTGCATCAAAGCGCATGGTTATTTCCCGCTGATCTTGGTAATGCTGGATATCGTCGGCGGCTACTTCCTGCACTCCGCGTCCGCCGAAACCGGTGACATCGCAAAATATCTCGTAGAGCGGCCACATGGCAAAGCCAAAGCCGAACATTCCAATCGAAATCAGAATGAGCCGTCTTAAAGTGCGTCGATTCGCCTTTCGCTGGACTGCCTTACGCTCAGTCTGCGGGTCGACCTGTTGATCAGCCACTGGCGGTCACCGCTGCATAGATAAATACCACATATACCATCACGGCAACTACGCCGAGTATCAATGCGGTTTTAATAATCGCCCCGGAGTTTTTCCGGGGACTAGTATCTTTCGGTGTTTGATTCACGGTCATCGCTTACATATGGTTGCCGTGGGCCACAACACTGTCATCGATTTTCGGCGGTGTTTCAAAAGTATGGAACGGTGCCGGAGAAGGAACGGTCCACTCCAGGCCTTTTGCGCCTTCCCAAACTTGAGCTGTAGCAGTTTCTCCACCACGAGCACACTTCCAGACAATATAAACAAACATCAACTGGGTTAGGCCAAAGGCGAAACCGCCGATAGAAGAGAGCATGTTGAAGTCAGCAAACTGTGGTGAGTAGTCAGGAATACGGCGTGGCATACCGGCCAAACCAAGGTAGTGCTGAGGGAAAAATAGCACATTAACAAAGACAACTGATAACCAGAAATGCCATTTACCCAGGCGCTCGTTATACATATGTCCGGTCCATTTCGGCAACCAGTAGTAGGTGCCGGCCATTAGTGCGAACACAGACCCGGTTACCAGTACATAATGGAAATGCGCGACCACAAAATAGGTATCGTGATATTGGAAATCCGCCGGCACAATAGCCAGCATCAGACCTGAAAAACCACCGATAGTAAACAACACCACAAAACCCAGAGCAAACAGCATTGGGGTCTCAAATGTCATCGAGCCTCGCCACATGGTGGCTATCCAGTTAAAGACTTTCACCCCGGTGGGGATCGAAATCATCATAGTGGCCAGCATGAAGTAAATTTCAGCACCCAGAGGCATGCCGACGGTAAACATATGATGCGCCCAAACAATAAAGGAAAGGAAGGCAATGCTGACGGTGGCGTATACCATGGATGTATAGCCAAATAATGGTTTGCGGGCAAAAGTTGGAATGATTTCAGAGATGATACCGAAAGCCGGTAAAATCATGATATACACTTCCGGGTGTCCGAAGAACCAGAAAATATGCTGGAATAATACCGGATCGCCACCACCGGCAGCATTGAAGAAGCTGGTGAGGAAGAATCGATCGGTGATCAGCATGGTAACAGCGCCTGCCAGTACCGGCATAACCGCAATCAGCAAGAAGGCGGTAATTAACCAGGTCCAGACAAATAATGGCATCCGCAGCAATGTCATACCCGGAGCACGCATATTCAAAATGGTGGCAATGACATTAATTGCACCCATGATGGAGGAAATACCCAGCATGTGGATGGCAAACATGGCAAAGATAAAACTATCACCGGTTTGCAAAACTAATGGGGGATACAGTGTCCAACCACCTGCCGGAGCACCACCATCCATGAATAATGTGGAAACTAACATGGTGAAGGCGAAAGGTAGTATCCAGAAGCTCCAGTTATTCATCCGCGGCAGGGCCATATCTGGCGCCCCGATCATCAACGGAATCATCCAGTTAGCAAAGCCAACGAAGGCCGGCATCACTGCCCCAAACACCATTACCAGCGCATGCACTGTGGTCATCTGGTTGAAAAATTCAGGCTGAACCAGTTGCATTCCCGGCATGAATAATTCGGCGCGGATAATCATTGCCATCGCACCACCGATGAAAAACATCAGCAGGGCGAAAACCAGATAAAGCGTACCGATGTCTTTATGGTTGGTTGAGAAAACCCAGCGGTTTAAAAAGCCCTGAGGTTTGTGATCATGATGATCTTCGTGTGTAATAGTTGTCATCGTCCCTGCCTTATCCGTTATTGTGTTTGGCAATGGTGGCAGGCTGGATTAAATCGCCAGTCTGGTTGCCAAATGCGTTGCGGGTGTATGTCAGTGCAGCTGCAATTTCAGCATCGGTTAGCGTCTTGCTAAACGCTTGCATAGCGGTGCCTTCGCTGCCATTCATAACAATGTCAATATGTTTGCTAATGGAGCCGTTAGTGACTGGGTTGCCAGCCATCGCTGGAAACGCGGGGGCAAGCCCCTGGCCATCTGTTTGGTGGCAGCCGGCACATTGTTGCTCATAAACTGCTTCGCCCTTGGCCATCAGTTCAGTTTTGCTCCAAATACGCTGGGTTTCAGCTTGAGTAACTGTAAGCGCGCTTTTTTGTTCGACCAGCCAGGCGGCATAATCTTCTTCAGACTTAGCTTCCAGTACAATAGGCATAAAGCCGTGGCCTCTGCCGCAGAGTTCCGCGCATTGACCGCGATAAACACCCACTTCGTTAACGCGAGTCCAGGCTTGGTTAATAAAGCCGGGAACTGCGTCTTGTTTCCAGCCCAGTGCGGGCACCCACCAGGAGTGAATCACATCATCTGCGGTAATCAGAAAGCCGATTTTCTTGCCAATTGGAATCACAATACGGTTATCAACATCCAGCAAGTAGTTGTCTACGGTGGTCGGGTCAATGTTTGCACCAGTTAGGCGGGCGGCATTACTGTCGGCCTTAAGGCTGCTGTAAAAACTAATATCTTCATCGATATAGTCGTACTTCCATTTCCATTGATAACCGGTAATTTTAATAATAATATCCGGGTTGGAATTATCTTCCAGTTCGATCAAGGTAATAGTTGAAGGCACTGCCATCACTACCAGTATCAGGATAGGAATAGTAGTCCAAATGATTTCTGCCTTGGTGCTGTGGGTGAATTTGGCAGCTACTGCACCGCGCGACTTCCGGTGCAGGAATATCGAGGTAAACATGGCAGCAAAGACCAGTATACCGATGACGATACAAATCCAGAGAATAATCATGTGTAAGTCGTACACAGCTTTACTGGAATTGGTAACGCCTTCGGTCATATTCATGCCACTGTCGGTGAGAAAACCGGGAGCGACCAGGATAGCGTAGGTAACGACAGTAATTGCCGCTGTCATTGCTAGACCAACAAGTAGGGTGTTTTCCTTTTTCATGGAATTATTTGACCTTATAGTGTTATGTTTGTTGAATAGGTTTTACAGTCTGCGCTCCGCTAATGCGGTCTGTAGCTGTGTTGCCAGTTCATCTTTCTCGTTACTGTCGCGGTATGTGTGCTGAGTTACCAGTCGATCGCTTACGATCGCTTAATTAATCACAGCCATTAACAACTTTTTCAGTTGTTTTGAACAATTGTGACCCTCTTCAGGCTTCACTCACATACTAACTGGTAATTGTAGATGAAAGCGAGCCTTTCGGGCAAGCTCCGAGTGCCAAGATCTGGGTTAAATCTGGGAAAAACAGAGTTAAATCGTCGCTAGACGGATTTTTTTGCACTTTTGGTCGAATAAGGATTTTTCCGTAGGCAAAAACGGGCTAAACTAATCTGTTGAGAAAATAGAATAAGCAGAGATTTGAGTGTCCGCATCAGACACAGTTTTGCTGACTAATAACGACTGCCTACTCAGGGAAATACCCAGAGAAACATTCAGAAAAACATTCAAGGAAATATTCAGGGAAACAATCTAATGCAAAAGCGCAATACCCCCATGCTGACTTCAACGGATCGAAAAACAACATCGCTGCGAGATGCGGTGAGCGCCAGTTGGCTCGTAGATGAAAACCAGCATGTAAAAATGCTGTTGAAAACCTATCCACTGGATCAGGCGCGCCGTGAGCAAGTGCAAGTTCGCGCCATTGGACTAGTTGAAGAGGTGCGTTCATCCGCAGAAAACGCGGGCTTGATGGAAGCCTTCATGCGCCAATATGATCTTTCTTCCGAAGAAGGGATTATATTGATGTGCCTGGCCGAGGCGCTATTGCGGATACCAGATAATGACACCGCAGAAAAATTAATTGCGGATAAATTAAGCGATGCCAATTGGGAAGCGCATTTAGGCAAAAGCAGCTCCGTGCTGGTCAACGCCTCTACCTGGGGATTAATGCTGACTGGAAAATTGGTGAGTTTATCCGATGATGCCACCAATGATTTCAGCCGGGTACTGGGGAAACTGGCACAAAAAAGTGGTGAGCCGCTGGTGCGAATGGCCGTTCGTCAGGCAATGAAAATCATGGGCCACCAGTATGTTATGGGGCGTGATATTTATGAGGCGATGGATCGGGCGGGTAAAAAAGCTAATCGCCGCTATCGACATTCCTACGATATGCTCGGCGAAGCGGCATTGACGGCCGCTGATGCAGCAGGCTATTTTGAGGCTTATCGAGATGGCATTATTGCTATTGGTCAGCGCAATAAAAATAGCGATGTGTTTTCTGCAGAGAGTATTTCAGTTAAATTATCAGCCCTGCATCCCCGCTATGAATTCGGTCAATATGATCGGGTAATGGCCGAGTTGCCGGCTAAATTATTGCAACTGGCACAACTGGCTCGCGAAAATGGTATTGCGCTCACCATAGATGCCGAAGAAGCCGATCGCCAACTGCTGCAACTGGACATCTTCACTCAAGTTTATACTGACCCTTCCCTGCAAGGCTGGGATGGTTTGGGAATGGTAGTGCAGGCGTATTTCAAGATGGCACCGGCGGTGATTGACTACCTTAGTGAACTGGCAACTTCTGTCGGCAGGCGAATTCCGCTGCGCTTGGTTAAAGGTGCTTACTGGGATGCTGAAATCAAACATGCGCAGGTGGAAGGCTTGGCTGGGTACCCGGTGTTTACTCGTAAAGCCAATACCGATGTTTCTTATACAGTTTGTGCACAAAAATTACTTCAGGCACGGGCGGCATTTTATCCGCAATTTGCAACCCACAATGCCCAAACTATCGCCACCATTAGTGAGCTTGCCGGCGAGCGCCTAGACTATGAGTTTCAACGCCTGCACGGCATGGGTGAAGACCTGTATGCTGCGGTCAAAACGGCGGGTATGCACAATGCCTGTCGGGTTTATGCGCCGGTGGGTAGTCATGAAGACCTGCTGCCGTATTTGGTGCGTCGTTTGTTGGAAAATGGTGCCAACACCTCATTTGTTAATCGTGTGGTTGATGATAAATTGCCACCGGAAGAGGTGGTTGAAGATCCATTGGTTAAAGTGATGGCAGCAACACCGTTTGCGAATCCACATATATGCCTGCCAGAGGCAATATTTGGTGCTTCAAGACTAAACTCAAGCGGTATTAATATCGCTTCTGAACTAGAACGGGTGGCACTGGCTGCAAACCTAGATAAAGCTGTGGCGAGGGAATGGCGAGCTGAGCCAATGCTCGGTAAACTCTCCGGGAAAAAATTCAAGGTGACTGATGCCGTCGAAAAATGGCATCCGGTGAGTAATCCAGCAGCCCATAATATCAGTGTGGCTACAGTGCGTGAAAGTAGCCGGGAAGAAGTGGACTATGCTTTGGCGGTGGCCGCTGAAAATGCCGTTGCCTGGGAGTGGATAGCCGTTGATGAGCGCGCCAAGTGTTTGGAAAAAGCCGCCGACCTATTGCAACAAAATATGCCGGAATTTTTGGCAGTGTGTGCATTGGAAGCCGGGAAAACAGCCCACGACAGTGTTTCTGAAATCCGTGAGGCGATTGATTTTCTGCGCTATTATGCGGTGCAGGCGCGCGCGGGTTTTTCTACACCGCTGGTGTTGCCAGGACCAACCGGCGAGAGCAATCACATTAGCCTGCACGGGCGCGGGATTTTTGTGTGTATCTCACCGTGGAATTTCCCCCTGGCTATTTTTATTGGCCAGATTGCAGCGGCGCTGGTGGCTGGCAATACCGTACTGGCAAAACCCGCCGAACAAACCCCGGTTATTGCCTATAAAATGGTCGAATTAATGTATCAGGCAGGCATCCCGCGGGAAGCTCTGCAATTGCTGCCGGGAGATGGCGCCAAAGTAGGCAGACAGTTAACTGCTGATCCACGGGTGGCTGGAGTGTGTTTTACCGGTTCAACCGAAACCGCGCGCTTAATCGCCCGCAGCCTGCTGGACCGGGATGCCCCGCTGGCGACTTTAATCGCAGAAACCGGCGGTCAAAATGTGATGCTGGTCGATAGTTCGGCGTTAGCGGAACAAGTGGTTCAGGATGTGGTTGCATCGGCTTTCTTAAGCGCCGGACAACGCTGCTCGGCACTGCGGGTGCTTTATCTGCAAGATGATGTGGCAGAACGAATCCTAGAAATGCTGAAAGGCGCCATGGCCGAACTTACAATTGCTGACCCAGCCTTATTATCAACCGATGTAGGCCCGGTGATTGATCAAGACGCTCTGAATATTTTGCAGTCACATGCACGCAAGATGGACCAAGAGGCGAGGTTAATTGCCCGGGTGACGATGCCTGCAGGTCTTGAAGACGGGACTTACTTTGCTCCGGTTGCTTACGAAATATCCGGAATTGAAGCGCTGGAAAGAGAAGTTTTTGGACCGGTACTACATGTAGTACGCTATCGTGCCAAAGATATCGACAAGGTGATTGCTGCCATAAACAACACCGGTTACGGCCTAACTTTGGGTATCCACAGCCGGGTTGATCGCAGTGTTGAATACATCAGTCGGCGCATCAGGGTAGGTAATTGCTATGTTAACCGCAGTATGATTGGTGCGGTAGTGGGAGTGCAACCCTTTGGTGGCGAGGGGCTTTCGGGAACTGGGCCGAAAGCTGGCGGCCCACATTATCTCAACCGCTTTGCCGTAGAAAGGGTAATATCAGTAGACACTACAGCTTCTGGTGGTAATGCCAGCCTGTTATCTCAAGGTGATTAAGGCTAATTAAGAAGGCTGATTTATATACATTGGTGACTACGCATTTATGAAAGCAATCTACCAGGACTGGTTCCAGCTAAAGCAGGCGCCGTTTGCGATTACCCCCGATCCGGCCTTTGTGTATTTAAGCGAAGCCCATCAGGAAGCGCTGGCGCATCTGCTTTATGGGGTTGGGCAAGGCGGTGGCGGTGGTTTTGTACAGTTAACAGGTGAAGTCGGTACTGGTAAAACTACCCTGTGCCGTTGTTTGCTCGAACAAGTAGATTCGGGCACCCATATCGCCCTGATTCTGAATCCCTTATTAAATCCTGAAGAATTAATAGCAGCCATTTTGCATGAGCTTCAGTTGGACGAATCCCAAGCTCTCAGCCACAAGCAACGACTGGATTGCCTGAATGAGTATTTGCTGGCCGCCTACACAGCTGGTGACCGGGTGGTAGTGATTATTGATGAAGCACAAAATTTGCCGCCGGAAACCCTTGAGCAATTGCGCTTGCTAACCAACTTGGAAACCAATACCGATAAGTTATTGCAAATCATTCTGCTGGGCCAGCCAGAATTACGCGACCTTCTGGGGCGCAACGATTTACGCCAACTGGCACAACGGATCACTGCCCGTTTCCACCTGACCCCCTTAAATTCAGAAGAAACCGCCGCCTATGTGAAACATCGTTTAGCGGTTGCCGGCAAACCTGGCGCACATAACCCTTTTAGCCCGAAAGCCTTAAAAGCACTTTATCGAGCTTCATCCGGAGTGCCCAGGCTGATCAACACTATTGCCGACCGAGCCATGCTGGCAGCGTATGCAAATGAAAAACCCACTATAGATAAAAATTTAATCCACGCAGCAGCCGAAGAAGTCACCGGAAAAACAAGAGCAACTGTTTTTGGTCAGCCGCCGCTGGTAACCGGCCTTATTTGCCTTCTGCTTATCGCCATTCTCAGCGGCTGGTATTTTCGTGATCAACGGCTACCTGAACAGGCAGGGGATGGGTCAAATCAAGCCAGTACCACTGAAGCGATAACTATCCCGGCAAAGCCGACAGGTTTAGAGCCAGAAACTCAAGTCAATCAGCCAGAAATTGAATTATTACCGGCAGACCGGTACCGGGCCAGCAAACAGGCCTGGAGCGGGATGGCGCAGGTATGGGGGATTCCGGGACAGGGCAGTATGCTAGCCGAGAGTTGCCAGAAAAACACCGCTAACGGTTTTGCTTGTTTACAGTTACAGGGCAACTGGCGCAGAGTGCGAGATTTAAATTTACCGGTCATTATAGAGTTGGGAACCGGGGATAACCCCGATTATCTATTATTAACTAAGCTGTTGTCTAATCAAGCAGAGATTTACCCGCTGGGTATGCTCAGTTTGCAGGTCTTGGATCAGGATTGGCGCGGTCGGTATTTTGTCATCTGGCCACAGGATCCCGACTGGCCTACAACTGTTCACACTGATCAACTCGAAGGTGAAATTGCAGTTCGGTTAAAATCGCTGGCTAGCGAGCGAATACCTGAATGGCAAGGTGATATTTCCCCGCAGCTTGATCCCCAGTTTGGTAGTTGGGTGCGTAGTTTTCAACGCAGTTGGGGTCTTGAAGATGACGGCATTATCGGCCCGGAAACTTTGTTGTATCTTATTGCGCCATCTTTAAACGCGCAGACCCCACAAATTGAGCTTCAGGAAGCGGGAGAGTAACGATGTCTTTTATTCTTGATGCGCTGAAAAAATCGGAAGCCGAGCGCCAATTGGGCGAAGTCCCGTCTTTACAATCGGGTGCGACAGTAGCGGCAACTCAAGCGCGGAACCGTTCCTGGTTGTTGCCTTTGTTCGCTGTGGTGTTGCTTGCGATAGTACTAGGTTGGTTTTGGGCCCAATCTGAAACTAATAGTGTTGGGTCTAGTCTGAATGAATCCACTGTTGTCACTACCGCTCCGGTGGCCGAGCCACCGGTAGAACAAGCACTGCCACCAGCGAAGTTAGCAAAAATTGAACGCTCACCATTAACGGATTACACCCCGCCAGCAGTTGTACCAACAGTTGCTAAGGCGGTGGAAAGTGAAACAGCCGAAAATACTGAGGCTAATGCCGGGCAAAACACTAACGCAACAACTCCTGATCAGAATGTGGCTGCTATTGCTGCAGCTAATGAACTACAACGGGCAGCCCGGCTACAGAAACAACGAGCGGCAGAACTTGCTGAAGACCAGGCGCTGGTTGCAGCTGTAGAGCAACGACTGGCTAATGAGCGAGTAGCAAAAGCAGAAATAAAAAAACCTGTCGCTCAAAAGAGCCAACCGAAAACCGTTAGTTTAAATGACTTACCAGCCTCAGTGAGGGCCGATATTCCGGATATAAAAATCACCATGCAGGTGTATTCCGAAGATCCTTCTGCTCGTTTTGCAATCATTAACGGCAAGCGTTATAAGCAAACTGAGCAAGTCGCAGATGGTTTGATACTGGAGCAAATTTTGCGTCAGGGAATTATCCTTAAATTCCGTCAGTATTTAATATTAATTGACTAACAGTTGATGTCGTTATTGATTCAAACCACCCGGCGCAAGCCTGGGCCGCGTGTTCCCTTGGTTAGCCTGAGTATTATACTGGTTTGTTTCCTGCTAACCCTCATTGGCACTCGTGGCGGGTCGGCAGAGCAATTGATCTGGATACAGCAACTTAGTATGCAGCCAGAACTACTATCAGCCAACATCGCGGAATTGTTATGGCGTGCGGTGACCACTGTGTTTTTGCATATTCAGTGGCTACATTTAATCGGCAATATGGCTTTTCTGTTGGTGTTTGGTTGGCCGGTTGAGAAAAAATTGGGGCACGCACTATTTCTGGTTTTGTTTCTCAGCAGCGGAATGCTGGTGAATTTGCTGTTGTTCTATCAACAAACTGCATTGAATGCCAGTAATTTACTGCCGGTGATAGGGGCAAGCGGTAGTGTGTCTGCAATCATCGGCTGTTACCTTGGCTTGTTTCCACGAGGCAAAATTGGGGTCTATCTACCGCTTGGGATATTCCCGCAATTCACCAAGTTACCGGCGCTGTTGGTGATCACCGCCTGGTTTATTTTACAGTTCATCTACACACAGCAAGGAACGCTATCCAGCCTGATGGCATGGAAAATCCATATCGGTGGCTTTGGTATTGGACTTATTACTGCTATGATAATCCGTAAGATTAAGCCCTAAGATTAAGTCGTGAAAAGGTTATGAAAACTAAAGCTGAAAAACTCTATAAAATCGTCTTCATCCATCTGGGAAAAGTCTACGAAGTCTATTCGCGAGGTGTCACCAGCAGTGGTTTGTATGGTTTTGTAGAAGTCAGCGAGTTAGTTTTTGACAATGCCAGCTCAATGGTGGTTGACCCAGTCGAAGAAAAACTACGCGATGAATTCTCCAGCGTAGAGGTATTGCACCTACCCATCCAGTCCGTACTCAGAGTAGAGCAAGTACGCAAACGCGGCCAATGTGTAATAAGAGACCAAAAAACCGGCGAAAAGGTAACGCCCTTCCCAGTACACAAATAAGAAAAAAGTCGCCTTTCACAGCCACCTCTGACAACAAAAACACATCTCGCCATCTTGGGCGTTATCCATGGATGGCGAACAACCAGACCTGGGATCCAGTAGTAGTAATATCATTCAGACTTGATTCCGTATCTACGGGAAAGACGAAAAACAAATCATTGAGGATAACTTTAAATTCTCACTCTCCCAGCTATCCAGAAATCTACCCACAGAAAAAGAAAAACCTAAAATACACTCTCGCCAAGACGCAAAGAGCGCAAAGTTAAATAAATAGGTTTCTCTGCGTTCTTTGCGCCTTGGCGAGATATATGGAGTTTATTGGTTATCGAAAAGGAACGGCACCTCGGGGACAGGCGCTCGGTAGAAGGGCTAAAAGGCTCAGTCTGTCCCCGGGGTTCCGGGGTTCCGGGGTTCCGGGGTTCGCCCGGGGTTCCATTGTAACCCTGAGTCTTGTTTGTTCCAGGGTGTATACTTAACTTACCTTCAGAGGTCATTGCATTTATCATACGAACTCAGGTCATTTTACTTCTCCCAGTTAATTTAATTATCTCTTAACTGGGTTGTACAATCTATTAGACCACGTCAATTTTAATAAAACGCGAATATTTGTCAGTAGAGATATGATAGAGATCAAACATCATCCAATTCCATGGATTGGAAATAAACGGGTAAAAACAAACAATCTAAAACAGCTTTTTGTAAAACAAAAATATATGGGTTCAAGTAATGACAGCCGTCGTTATAATTACAATGTACACGGATTAACAAAAGAAGATAAACCATTTAAATTAATAACTGGTTTTGAAACTAGTAACCAAGCTTTGTACATCGAACAAGAAATAGAAAAATATTTGGGTATTGAGAATGTTGATGTTAGTGGTGAATTTAAGGGTTGATCAACAAAGCCGTTTATCAGGCTCTCGGTGTCAATATGGAAGGCCACAAGGAGTTGCTGGGCACGTGGCTGCCTGAAAATGAAGGTGCCAAATTCTGGTTGAATGTACTCAACAATATCAACATACCGGGCCGCAACCCGGTATCTCCGGAAGAATAGTGCAATACTGAAGGATATCCCGGCTCGTAGGCTGGGACGACAGGGGTTTTTATATTTCAGTTAAAGCTTCCGCAGCACTTCAATCCCTGCGGTTAAAACAGGATCATTATCAGCATCCTCAATTTTATCCACAGCCACCACATCCGGCTCAATACCGTGTTTATGGATGACTTGCCCGGAGGGAGTGTAATAATGCGCTGTAGTGAGTTTAAGGGCAGCGCCATTGGCAAGCGGGAAAATTGTTTGAACCGAACCTTTACCAAAAGTTTTCTCACCCACGATGGTGGCACGGTGATTATCTTTTAACGCACCAGCGAGGATTTCTGCTGCAGATGCAGTACCGCTATTCACCAGTACTACAATTGGAATCCCAGTCAATAATTGCTCGTGGTTGGCGGAGAATTGCAAGTCTTTCGTTTCACCACGGGTTTTGATGGTGACAATCAGGCCTTTTTGCATAAAAAGGTCGGCCACAGCAACGCCGCTTTTAAGCACCCCACCGGGGTTATCGCGCAAATCCAGAATTAAGCCGGGGACCGTTGAGTGTGCCAGTTGAGAGGCGATCTCGGTTTGTAATTCCCGTGCGCTATTGTGCTGAAAGCTTTTAATTTGGAGGTATAAAAAATCTTCAATCAGCCTGCGCGAACTGATTTCATTGTAATGCACAACCCGGCGGAGCAGTTCATAGCGCTGGCTAACTGATTCATCACTTGCGCTTGCTTGTCGCAGAATTACAATAGATACCTGGGTGCCGGCTTCACCGCGAAGGTCTTCAAGAGACTCGCTTATCTGCCGCCCTTTAACAGCTTGGTCATTGACTGCAGTAATAATGTCGTCAGTCTTTAAACCTGCTTCTTCGGCAGGTGAGTCAGCAATAATCCCGGTGATTTTAAGCTGAAAATCCGCACTAGAAATTTCCACGCCAATACCGGCGTAATTTCCACTGGATGTTTCATTTAAACGCGCATATTCATCCCTTGTCAGATAGCGCGAATACGGATCAAGCTCCGCCAGCATGCCAGTAATTGCATGTTGGAAAATTAATTGCTGATCTACACTCCCGTAGTACTGGTCTCGTAGGCGGGTGTATACCTCGGTGAAGGCACGCAAATCTTCAAGATTTACAGGCTGTGGGTGGTCCTTAGTCTCGACTGCAAATGCTAGCGATGAAAGCATCATCAATGAAGCCGAAAGTATCAAAAATCGGTGGTGGCAGGTCTGTAGATAATCAAGTAACATAAATTCTCTTATTTTTTAAACCAGGACTGCGGGTTTAGGGCTTTACCCTCATGGCGTAATTCGAAATATAGACCGTCGTAGGAAGTAGCCGATGCCGGCCCGCTCTGGGCAATAATTTCACCGTTTCCAACCCATTCTCCTACCGACTTAAATAAGCTTTCATTATAGCTGTATAGACTCATAAAACCGTCACCATGATCGATGATCATCAGTAAGCCATAGCCTCGCAACCAATCTGAATAAGCGATGCGTCCATTGGCAATGGTACGGACATCAGTGCCTGTTGAGGTTTCGAAAAACCAGCCTTTCCAGCGGATGTTACCGGAGCGTTGATCCCCGAAGCGATAACGAACCTTGCCATCCAGTGGTTTTTCTAATTGGCCCTTAACGGTCTGCAATGAAAGCTCGGCACCCAGATCTACAGGTATGTCGCCGAGCAAATCTTGCAGGCGTGCTAGCAGGGTTTCCAAGTCTTTACGATCTTGTTTTAATTCGACCAGTTGGCTGGACTTGGCTTCGATTTGCTGGTCAAGCTCGCTAATGGACTTTTGTCGTTGCTGGCGCTTGCTTTCAAGGCTTATCAAAATGGCTTCGGCATCTGCTTGTAAACTCAATAGTAGCTGTTCGGCAATTTGCAATTGCCGGTAGTTTTCTTCGAGGATGTCGAGTTGCTGGTCGAACTCACTAATCAGGCTTAGCCGCGACTGATTAAAGTAGCGGTAATAGGTCATCATCCTGCTGCCCTGGCTGAGGTCATCCTGATTCAGCAGCAGTTTAAACTGATTTCCACGGCCCAGTAGCCAGGCCTGGCGTAACTGTTGAGCCAGCTGATGTTTTTCCAGTCCAAGCTCAGCAAGTATTTTTTTCTGATTTTGTTCCAACTCAACGATTTGTTGTTGTTGCTCGAGAGCCTGCTGTTGAAACCTGCGCAGGTCGAGGCGGTTTGACTGGATCTCCAGATCCAGTTGTTTCAGTGCTTGTTGTTCTTCACCGAAAAGGCTGCGGGAACCCTCTAGGTCTTGTTGCAAATCCTGAATATGCTCAGCCAGTTGTTCGATTTGTTGCCGAGTTTTTATCTGCTTATCGGTTTCCGCAAAGCCGACATTCCAGTTGAAAATCAGGAATAATAATCCCGCTGTAAGGATCAACCAGGTTTGTCTGGCTAATATTTTTCGGGCTTTAGTCATTAACATCCAACAAGTCTCGCCCGGTCATTTCTATGGGGGTAGGGAGCCCAAGCAGCCCGAGCATGGTTGGAGCAAGATCACGCAGGCTGCCGCTGTGGAGTTTCCTGCTACTGCCAGGGAAAAGCAAGGGCACCGGGTTGGTGGTGTGTGCAGTATGCGGTTGACCTGTCAGTGGGTCACTCATCTGCTCCACATTGCCGTGGTCGGCGGTAATCAACAATGCACCACCAACAGCGTCTATCGCTGTGGCAACTGCGCCTAGCAGCACATCAACGGCTTCTACCGCAAGAATGGCAGCATCCAGTTTACCACTGTGGCCCACCATGTCAGGGTTGGCTACATTGGCGATAATGACATCGTATTGCCCGCTTTCAATGGCATTTACTAGCGCTTGCTGTAACAGCGGGGCGTTCATTTCCGGTTGCAAATCATAGGTGGCAACCTTTGGTGAAGGAATCAGCTTTCGATCTTCGCCTTTAAACGCCGCCTCAGAGCCGCCATTAAAGAAAAAAGTAACATGCGCATATTTTTCGGTTTCTGCAGCGCGTAGTTGGCGCATTCCGTGAGCTTCTAGCACCTCACCAAAAACCTGTTGTAGCTTGACTGATGGAAAGGCTATTTCAGTTGGCAGTCCTTCAAGGTACTCGGTCATGCTGACAAAACTGGCGAGCTCTGGGGCTCGGCGATTGAAGCCTAGAAATCCCGGCTCTACAAAGGCCCGGGATAATTCGCGTGCGCGGTCGGCACGAAAATTAATAAAAATAACACTGTCCCCGGAAGCAATAGCCGGGCTGTTACCAATTAAACTAGGTTGTACAAACTCATCATTTTCAGTTCTGGCATAAGCTGCTGCGAGTGCTTGGCTAGCATTTTCATAATGAAAAGGCGCTTCGGCGTTAACCAACATATCCCAGGCTCTTTGCACCCGATCCCAACGCTGATCCCGATCCATTGCATAATAGCGCCCGCATAGACTGCCAATTTGTGCAGTTGGAATATCGGCAAGTAAGGCTTCAAGTTTATTAATTGAATCCAAGGCGCTGCGTGGCGGGGTATCACGGCCATCAAGAAAAGCATGGATTACAATTTTACCAGCACCGCGTGCCTGTGCTAGACGGATGCAGGCAAACATTTGTTGTTCGTGACTGTGCACACCACCGGGAGATAGCAGCCCCATAATATGTACGGTTTTTTCTTTTGCCTTGTCAATCGCCGAGCATAACGCAGGGTTGGTAGCAAATTCGCCACTGGCGATCGCTTGATCAATACGGGTGAAGTCCTGAAATACAATTCGCCCGGCACCTATGTTCATATGCCCAACCTCGGAATTCCCCATCTGTCCCTCCGGCAGGCCAACTGCCAGTCCCGAGGTTTCCAGCAGCGTGTGCGCGCCACTGTCTCGGAGCCGGTCCCAATTTGGGATATTAGCATTGCTGATGGCGTTGTCGGCAGCCGCTTCGCGGTGGCCCCAGCCATCGAGTATAAGCAGCATCAGGGGTTTTGGACGGGTTGGTTGAATATGGCTATTGAGGTCTTTCTGTGATTGCATTTTATTACCTAGCTGGATCAAAATAGTGATTAGTATAAGCTTGAGTCGAAATTATCGCATAATTACCATTCAAACACGCTGAGGCTCCCTAGCGCTTCAGATTTGCGTATAATATACGGATAATTTTTCATTAGGTATTTATTAGGTAATTTCTATGGGTCAGTTAATTGAATTTGCAGGTAATCACATGTTAATGGTCACGGCGTTTGTCGGCACCCTGTTAATGCTGATCTATACCGAAATCAGTCGCGCTAACCAGGGCTTTAATACCATATCAACCCATGATGCGGTCAGTCTTATCAACAATGACAATGCAGCTGTTGTAGATGTCTCTAACGCTGATGTATATCGGAAAGCGCATATTGCTGGTGCCTGGCACTTACCCTTGGCGCAATTAAAAAATCCGGGCAAAGATATTGAAAAACTCAAAGATCGCCCCATTATAGTTGTGTGCAAGTCTGGGACAACTGCTCAGACTGCTGCATCAAGTTTGGTGAAACAGGGCTATGCCAGTGTTTCACTATTGCGCGGCGGTATGACTCAGTGGCTCAGTGATCACCTTCCTGTTAAGAACTCTTAACGGCCGGGTCATTAAAAATTAACTCATAATCCTTTAATACTTTATTATTCTGAATTCAATCAGATAATTACAACTTCAGAGAGAAATAACATGGCAGAAGAAAAAACACAGGCAGCCGCAGAAGAAAAAACACAGGCAGCCGCAGTAGAAGGGCAGCCGAGTCCTGAAGGCATACAATTTGCCGTACAGAAACTTTACGCAAAGGATGTTTCCTTTGAAGTGCCTAACGCCCCGAAAATTTTTACTGAGCAGGGACAAACCGATGTTAAGCTCAACCTCGGTCAGCGGGTAGACGAAATGGGCGATGACCTGTTTGAAATTACCCTGACAATTACGGTAACGGCAACTGTAGGTGAAAAAACAGCCTACTTAGCCGAAGTTGTACAAGCCGGTATTTTCCAGATTTCAGGTTTTAATGAGCAAAGCCATCACGCTGCTATTAACACCCTCTGCCCGACAACTTTATTCCCTTATGCCCGTGCCATGATCACCACTTTGGTGACCGACGGTGGTTTCCCGCCATTGGTATTACAGCCGATCAACTTTGATGCGCTGTATGCTCAGCGTATGCAGCAGGCCCAGGCTGAAGCCACGGCTAAAGCAACGCCTGAAGGCGAGGCATAAGTATCATTATAATCAATGAATAAGCCGTTAACTAAGCCGTTGACTAAGGCGCTGGTTTTTGCTGTAGCCGGTGCCGGTTCCTGGGGAACAGCACTGGCTATTCAGTTGGCCAGAGCTGGCCAGCAGGTCAGATTATGGGGCCGAGATAGCTCCCATATAGAAGAAATAAGGGCGAGCGGGCGCAATCAGCGCTTTCTTCCTGGAGTCGACTTGCCTGAAAACCTAGTTGCTGTTCCTTCCTTGGAAACAGCGTTGGAAGGTATCGATCATCTATTGATCGCCGCCCCGAGCCATGGTTTTGGTTCAGTGCTGGCGCAATCGATTAAATATCTGGATGTTAGTCGTGGTCTGGCCTGGGCCAGTAAGGGCTTTGAGCCGGGCAGTGCCCGCCTATTGCATGAAGTGGCGCGCGATATGTTACCTGCCGATACACCACTGGCGTTGGTTACAGGGCCTTCATTTGCGATGGAAGTGGCACGCAACATGCCCACAGCGGTAACGGTTGCGGGTACAGATCCGCAGTTTACCCGGCGCTTTGCAGCCGCTTTGCATCATGGTGCATTCCGTACCTATACTTCTGATGATTTGGTTGGCGCGGAGCTAGGCGGCGCGGTTAAAAATGTACTGGCAGTAGCCACGGGTATCGCCGATGGCATGGGCCTGGGCGATAATGCCCGTGCCGCACTGGTGACCCGGGGGCTGGTTGAAATGATGCGCTTAGGCGCTGCTATGGGTGCCCAAAAAGAGACCTTAGTGGGACTTGCAGGCATGGGTGATCTGGTGCTTACTTGTACCGGTGATCAATCCCGTAACCGCCGATTTGGACTCGCTCTGGGTCGTGGTGACAACGCTGAGAAAGCGCTGTCAGAAATCGGTCAGGTGGTTGAAGGCATCAATACCGCAGAAGAAGTTCACCGACAGGCTCACCAGCATAAAGTAGAAATGCCGATTTCAGAAGTGGTGTATTCAATCATCCACAAAGGTCTTGCGCCGGAGAAAGGTTTAAAAATGTTACTTTCTCGCGAACCCAAAGCAGAAAGCATTTAATCCTCTGCAGGGTATTCCTGAAAGTCTAATTGTCGCCAGGCTTCATAAAGCGCTACTGCCACCGTGTTGGATAAATTTAGGCTGCGGCTGCCAGCAACCATCGGTAGGCGCACAACTTCAATTCCAACTGAGTCACGAATAGTTTCAGGTAATCCGCGGGTTTCCGGTCCGAATAATAAACCGTCACCATCGGCAAACTGAATTTCGGTATGTTTGAGTTTTCCGTGGGTGGAAAATGCCATCAGCCGCATTTCAGGCTGGCGCTGGCGAAAATCCTCCCAGCCTGAATATTCTTCTATGCTGGCATATTCGTGATAATCCAGCCCGGCTCGACGCATTTGTTTATCACTGAGATTAAATCCTAGCGGGTGAATCAGGTGCAGTTTGGCGCCGGTGTTAGCGCATAAACGGATTATATTGCCGGTGTTTGGCGGAATTTCAGGCTGGTAGAGGATAATGTTGAGCATACGCCATCATAACGGTATTTTGTCGCTATCAATACCTATGATCAATATTGAGTTTGTCATTATTTATCTCTCCGGTAGGTATTATTCAA
This sequence comes from Lysobacterales bacterium, assembly GCA_021648045.1. Classification (GTDB taxonomy): domain Bacteria; phylum Pseudomonadota; class Gammaproteobacteria; order Xanthomonadales; family SZUA-36; genus SZUA-51. Next base: position 8,853 of record JAKITM010000012.1, on the reverse strand, counting down.
TGAATGATTAAGTGCCCCATGGGTTAAATTCAGTGGGTACAACTTGAAGACGATAGCCGATCTGAAATGGTTGCAAAAATTTATCATTATTTTTTCAGCGATAGAGCCGAAAACAACAAAAAAACAACATGAAAAACAAATGGATGAAGCTGGGTTTCGCTAAGTTATTGATTCTTCCTAGCGTTGACAGCAGCGGGTTACAGGCGTATTGTTATCAGTCTAAACACAATATCTTGTGTTTTTACAGGCGGAATATCACAATGTATTGTGTCAGCACAATAAATTACAATGCGCAGAAACAATAAAAATAATCAATTAAATACAATAAAGACAGGGACATATAAATGGGCAGCGTTCAGCTAGAAGCAATGGATACAGAAAACAAAATATTACCTTTACAGCCAGCATCGCTGGATATTTGGGATAAAAAATACCGCTTGAAAGATAAACACGGTAACGCCGTTGATCAGTCAATTGACGATACTTTTATCCGTGTAGCGCGGGCCTTATCAGAGGTGGAACTGGACCAGGAAAAGCGCGAGCACTGGTACCAGGAATTCTTATGGGCTCTGCGTCGGGGTGCTATCCCTGCAGGTAGAATTACCTCAAATGCCGGGGCTCAGGAACACAAGCCTGCAACTTCTACCATCAACTGCACTGTTTCTGGCATCGTTGAGGATTCAATGAACGGTATTTTGGATAAAGTCCACGAAGCTGGGCTTACTTTAAAAGCCGGTTGTGGTATTGGTTATGAGTTTTCTACTCTGCGGCCTAAAGGTGCCTATGTATCCGGTGCTGGTGCGCATACTTCCGGCCCGCTGTCGTTTATGGATATCTACGATAAAATGTGTTTCACGGTATCCTCAGCCGGTGGTCGAAGGGGCGCACAAATGGCCACATTCGAGGTCGGACACCCTGATGTTATGGAGTTTGTGCGCGCAAAACGAGAAGCCGGCCGTCTGCGGCAGTTTAACTGCTCCTTGCTAATTACCAACGAATTTATGCAAGCGGTCGAGAGCGAGAAAAACTGGCCGCTGGCATTTCCAATCAGCAAAAAGGATGCTGGCGATGTCAACCTGACCGATGCCGAACAAGTGATTTGGCGCGACTGGCCGACCACTGAGGGCTATATCACTAATGAGGTCGGAGAAGTCGCCTGTAAGATTTATAAACAGATTCCATCCCGGCGTTTGTGGGATATGATCATGGCCTCAACTTATGATTTTGCCGAGCCTGGGTTTATTCTTATTGACAGTATTAACGATACTAATAACAACTGGTTTTGTGAAAATATCCGAGCTACCAATCCTTGTGTAACAGCGGATACCTGGGTGCACACCGATACTGGTCCTAAACAAGTGGCAGATTTACTGGGTACTGAATTCACAGCACTGGTCGATGGTGTTAGCCACCAAAGTGGCCCTGAGGGTTTTTTCCGTACGGCTACAAAGGCAGTGGTAAAACTGCAAACTGCTGAAGGCTACGGCCTGAAGCTCACAGCCGACCATCGCCTGCGACGGGTATCAAAATTCACCCGCTACAGCACTGAAACTGAATGGTGTGCTGCTAGTGAATTGGTGGCGGGTGATCGAGTTTTATTAAATGACCATCGGCAACAGGTTGTATGGTCGGGCAACTATAACCGCAAACAGGGTTATTTAATGGGCCTGTTATTAGGTGATGGTACAGTTAAAGCTGATAAAACCGTACTTAGCGTGTGGTCGCAGGCAATGACTGTAAATGGTGATGCTGGCGGGATTGACGCGGGTACACAAAGTGTTATGACCGAGGCCTTAGACGCTGCAAAAACGCTGCCACATCGTAGTGATTTCAATGGTTGGCATGCGGTAAGTGGGCGTAGTGAATACCGCCTCTCTACAGCCGCTATTGGCAGTCTTGCAGACAAGCTGGGATTCAGCCAGGGTAATAAGCACATTGGCGCCTCTATCGAGCGTTCTTCGAGTGAATTTTATCGAGGTTTCTTGCGAGGGTTTTTTGATGCGGATGGCTCGATTCAAGGCACTCAGAAAAAAGGTGTTAGCGTACGCTTATCACAGTCGCATTTACAAGACTTACAAGCAGCGCAGAGAATGTTGCTGCGTCTGGGGATTGCCTCAACTGTATATCAAAATCGCCGCGAAGCTGGCAAGCGCTTGTTGCCGGACGGTCGTGGTGGCAAGCAAGAATATCAATGCAAGGCGAACCACGAGTTGGTAATTTCCGGTGAGTCTATCCGGCAGTTTAAGCAGTTAATTGGTTTTGCTGATGTGCGTAAACAAGCGCGTCTGGACCAGTTGCTTGAAAATTACCAGCGAAATTTGAACCGTGAGCGTTTTGTTGCCCGGGTGGTTTCAGTTGAAGCGGCCGGTGTAGCAGATGTTTATGATGTTCAGGTGCCGGGTATTAATACATTCGATGCTAACGGCTTGCACGCGCATAACTGTGGTGAGCAACCGTTGCCTCCTTATGGTGCCTGCTTGTTGGGTTCTATTAACCTTACTCGCTATGTTGAAAACCCTTTCACTACGGAAGCCAGCTTTAATTGGGATGATTACCATAAAACAGTAAAAGTATTTTCCCGGATGCTCGATAATGTAGTGGAAATCAACGGTTTGCCACTGGCGCAGCAGCGGGCTGAAATAGAACGCAAGCGGCGTCACGGCATGGGCTTTTTAGGTTTGGGCTCTGCGCTTACCATGCAGCAGATGAAATACGGCTCACCGGAGTCTTTAGAGTTTACTGAGAAAGTTTCCCGGGAGATGGCGCTGGCAGGTTGGGAGGAAGCTCTCGAACTCTGCCGCGAAAAAGGCCCGGCCCCTATTATGAACGAGGTTTTTGAAGTTACCCAGAAAATGCTTCGGCAACGACCAGAAATGATCGCTGATGGTTATCAGCTTGGGGATAAGGTTGCGGGTAAAGTACTGTTCGCAAAATACAGCCGCTATATGCAGAAAATCGCCAAATTCCGCCCTGAGTTGGTAGCAGCCTTGGCTGAAGAAGGCGCGCGTTGGACTCACCATACATCCATCGCACCCACCGGAACTATCTCCTTGTCGCTGGGCAATAATGTATCTAACGGTATTGAGCCCAGTTTTGCCCACCACTATTCGCGCAATGTTATCCGTGAGGGTCGCAAGAGCAAAGAAAAAGTCGAGGTTTACAGCTACGAATTGCTGGCTTACCGTGAGTTTATTAATGCGCAAGCTATGCCGAACTCAGATAAGGCCGAAGAAAAATTACCCGATTACTTTATTACCGCAGACTCGATTGCTCCTTGTGAGCATGTAGATGTGCAGGCGGCGGCTCAAATTTGGATAGATTCATCAATTTCCAAAACGGCCAATGTGCCCACGGATTATCCCTATGAAGACTTCAAGGATATCTATATGTATGCCTGGAAGAAAGGTTTGAAAGGTTGTACAACCTTCCGCTTTAACCCAGAGGCCTTCCAGGGGGTGTTGGTTAAAGAAGAAGACCTGGAAAAAACCATTTACCGATTTATTCTTGATGATGGCCAGATAGTAGAGGTCAAGGGTAATGAGCAAATTGATTATGATGGTGAAATCCACACAGCAGCCAATCTTTTTGATGCTCTTAAAGAAGGTTATTACGGCAAGTTTTAATACCCCTAACAGCAAATAAACAACATAAATACAGGGTTATTATTGAATGCCCGGAGAATACCATGACAGTAAAAATTATAGGCAAAATTGTCGACTATGAAGTGCTTTCCGAAGAGAAGCAGAAGCAGGAAAAAAAGAAAACCAAGGTAGAAAAGTCATCCGATAATATCATCCGCATGACCGAATCCGTTAAGCGGCCTGAAGGTTTTGAGTCGCTGGAAGGCTCAACCTATAAAATTAAGACGCCGATGGATGATCATGCATTGTATGTCACCATTAATGATATTGTGCTTAACACAGGGACTGATCATGAAGCTCGGCGGCCGTTTGAGATATTTATTAATTCCAAAAATATGGACCACTTCCAATGGATTGTGGCGCTGACCCGTTTAATGTCAGCAGTCTTCCGTAAAGGTGGAGATGTGACTTTTTTGGCTGAAGAGTTGCAGGCAGTATTCGACCCTAAAGGCGGGTACTTTAAGCCGGGTGGTAAATATGTGCCTTCCATTGTTGCCGATATTGGTGGTGTGGTTGAGCATCACCTGATCAAAATTGGTTTAATAGTTCCCGATGAACTCTCCGAACAGCAGCAACTTATTCTTAAGCAGAAGCGAGTAGAAGCCGAGGCCGCTGAAAGCAAAACTACAGACTTGAATATAGTCAGTGACACAGTCGCTGATGAATCCTATCCAGCGTCGGCTACCTTGTGTAATAAATGTAATACCAAAGCGGTGGTTGTGATGGACAATTGTGCTACTTGTCTTTCCTGTGGTTATTCTAAGTGCGGTTGACAGCTTGGGTGCACCGCATGCCGAAGCCTATAGCTTTTCATTATGTAAAAAACACCTAAAGGCGGTAGTCAGAGTGAACGATGAAGAAATTTTGCAGTCGCTGTACTATGTTTTTCAAGATTTAAAGCTCGCTATTGAGCCGGCAGCGGCCGCTGCCGGTCCCTTACGGAAACCCTTAGCGGGTCGCCGCGTTGGAATGATCATTTGTGGCGCAAATATCGACGCTGAAAGTTATCAGCGTTATTTACATATCGGCGCCGATCTCGCCTCTGCTTAGTCTTTGCCAGTGTCGAACAATGCCTTCATCGCAACAATAAAGAGTGCGCCGGAAACAAATAGCAAAATGTTACTCACCACCTGAGTGACAACATCACCGATAGCCGGTATATCGCGAAATGCGGTTGCCGAGAGCGTTAAGGCAATGCCAGCGATAAGAAATGTACGGGTTTCTGTAGCGGTAATATTGATGATCCCTACAATAGCACCCAGCAATACCAGCGTCCACGGAAGCCAGTGCCAGTCAAGCCCCAAGCCGGCAGCAGCGGATGCGATAATACCAATAACAAATAAAACTCTTCCCAAATGTTCCATGATGTTCCTCATGTTTAAAGTAATCCCCGCTGGGATTGTATAGCTTGTTTGCTGCTGCAGGCAAATTTTCCGGGTTGAATTATTTTTCACTGCTGTCCCGCTAACTTCACCATCGTCATACCAGCGAAGGCCGATATCAGGTAAGTCATTGAAAGTGCTAAGTATAGTGTCTCGGAGAAGAGCCGGCTAATCCTCAAAACCATTGATGAAAATTGAATCAGGTGTATTTAATGTGCGCGGAGTAACTGCAAACTGTGGTGTAGATGAGTAATTAGGTCTAGAAGCAGAGGTAACCAAGCGTGTCCAGGCCTGATTTGATTTTGCAATGCCTGCATCAACCATAACTGCAAGTGCGGGTTGTAAGTTGGATGGATAGCCCATTGGAGATTGTGAAGAACCATACATCTCTCCTATGGCGTATGGTCTGTCAAATCGTGCAGTCAACCAATTAGCCATTGCTGCACTGCCACAGGGTTGGCTGAACAGAGAGATGTTATCTGAATTTTTCCAGTAACTCCAAGTGTTGTATGTTGTTTCATATATTTGTGCCATAGTGGTAAACCAATTATCAGGGTTGCCAGCCCATCTAGAGAGGTCTGGACCAAGGGCATTGGTATAATCTGCTGCCAATATCCAGCAAAACTCATCGTCTGGTGAGGTCATTCTGTTTATTGGATATTTTGATTTCCATTGTAAAATAGGTACAAAGTCAGTAAAGCCTAGCTCGGTGAGGTAGCCCAAACTCCAGGTGAAAAAATCATCCATCCACGGTTTGGATGTATTTTCTATGGTTGCATTGGCGTGTGCCACACCTAATTGGTTTGCATCAGGGTTGTTAACATACATTTCCATTAGCCATTCGCGGTTATTGCCCAGCTTTTCATTAAAATAAGCCTTCATAGGATGCACGTCAGGTAAAATATATGCCGTTTGCCCTAAGGTACGTAGTGACCAAGCTGTGCCACGAACCTGATCCTTTAACCATCCTAATTCTTCACCACGAGTACTATAACCCATGCTAGTGAAATTATAGGTTGCCCAAAAAGTTAGTTCATCCAGATAGTAATTGTCACCTGTCAATAAATAAGGAAGGTAAGCAATAGATGGTTGATGAGCAGTGTCAGGGTTATAGGGGTTTCTGCATGTCCAAGTGTCTTCATCTACCCCTAACTCAGTACAAGGAGGTGGCTTGTCTACTCCAGTAGCGTTATTGCCTAATCTAGGATGATCATCAATAGAAACAGGATAATCTGTAAGCTGTTTACGCGGGTGAGTGGAATAAGAACCACCTCCATCACCATTGGCAAGTACTCCATGATAGGCTCGAATATCACCCGTCATAAGATAGCGTGCTGCCCAGCGTGGTAACGGACCAATGCCAACATCAGCCCCAGCTTCAGGCATATAATCATTGAGTTCAACAATACCCATAGGCTCATAAACCACCTGCCCCTGTGCTTCTAGTGCAGATTCAGAGACCGTGACATTAGGATCGTAGTTTGGCACAGCTTTGGTCGCTTGTAGATAGGCAACATCCAGTTTACTATAAACTTTAGGTTCCACACCCCACCAAAAGACTTTATGCCAACGAGCTCTTCGAAAATGTTTAAGTTGTGTGATACTGTAAGCCTCTTGTCCACCAACAAGTATTTTTGCATCATAAGTAAAATTGCTGGGGTCAGGTTCATAAATCCAGGTGTTTTCGACTATGGCATCTACTCGCACGCTAGCTAACCCTTGGTATGCACGTACATCAAAGCGAGCCATTAAATGAGCGTGTTCATTACCACTGCTATCTTTAAATTTATGTTTTAGGGTGAACTCAGTAACCAACGAACCTTCTAACCAAAGCCTGGAGCTATCGGCCATTAAGGCATCGCGTGCCGATGCTGTATAAAGCACCCCATTCAGAGTTAGCTCAATAATTGTATCGAAACTGGTTGCCAATAAATCTGCCGCACTAATTACAGTGCCAGCAGATGAGGCGTTTACTGTAACCAGTGTTGCATCAAGAGTTTGTTCTGCACCAAGAGTTGGTATTTTGGTGGTAATTACCGCATGGCGTAATGAGCCATCAGGGTGGGTAGCCTTGATATCTACCTGTGTGGCTATCGCATTACCTGCGAGGTCAACATTGATACTCATACCAGTTGGTACATCACCAATAGCAAAAACTTGCCCGAAAGTGACAGGAATATCTGTATTTGTAGTATTAGACTGATCGATAAAGCTCACTTCTGGCATTGCTTGCACAGAACTAGATAGCAAACATATAGATAAAATCAATGCTTTTATTGTGGTTGAAATAGTTTTATGTGTTCTGTTAGTGTTTAATATATATTTGTACATAATTTTTTTCCTAGATAGTTATTTGAAATTATTAATCTGCTGATAGTTTGTAAATAAACATATTTTGTTGCATATCATTGACCAGTACAAATACGTTTTTTGAAGGAACATAACGAAAACGACCATAAGTACCTCTAAGTGCTGGTATGCTGGGGGTAATTAAACTAGTACTTGCTGGCTCAATTCTAGACCACTTGAGGCTATCTGTTGCTAATGTATATACTTGATTACCACCACTCCAGGCAACAAATTTGTCACTAGCAGGATCAAACTCAAAACCAGCTGCATTGGATTCTTCAATTTCTTCATTTACCCCATTGGTAACCACCACTCCACCAGTAACAGCATTAGCGTTGCTAATATCATAAATAACTGTTTCGGGAGAACCGCCACTCAGACCACCAAGTACAACCATTTTGCGTCTATTGGGGTCAATAGCTGCGGTTCTATAAAAACTCTCAGCGGCAGTATCATTAATACGCCTTGTCCACGGCGAGGACAAATTTAATGGATCAAACTCATATAAATTACCGAAACTACCATACCATATATTGCCAGTAGCAGCATCATAAGCTGAATACATGCCACAACCGCCTTTGTCATTTGCAATATCTACCCATCCCGATTCTGCTGGAACTGCATTAAAATCATATAACCAAGTGCCTCCAGAACAACCACCAGAACCCCAAATAGAACCACCTGAAGCGAAAAATTTATCCAGAGTTGGCAGATATTGCAATCCATCATAAGTATGTACAGATGTTGGCATCCCATCATCATAAACCTTTACACTTTTGACCCGCTGATCCTTAGGAGTAGTTTTCGTTAACTGCATCCAGTTGAAAGTATTAAAATCAAAGGCATATAGTTCATTGCCATCATAATTCAGATGACCACCACCCCAGATTACCAGACGCTCACGATTGGTGTCATACACTCCACCACTCCATGAACCCATAACATCGGGCTTGACACCAAGCTGCGTCCAAATACTAGAATTTTGCACTTCATACCAATGCCCTGCTGGTAATATGTCCATCACACTGCCTGAATTTGGAGCTTGAACAGTTACCCCCATGGATGCATTAGAGTTGTTGCTTGCCCCGTCAAATGCTACCACGGTATAATTATGACTAGCACCTGAAGTCATACCATAATCTACATATTTTGTCTCACCAGTTGTGCCAATGAGATTATTATCCCGATAAACACGATAACCAGCAACAAACTCATTATCTGTGGGGCTAGACCAATGAAGGTAAGACTCTGTTTGGGATACGGCTACTGCTTGTAAAGCCGTCGGTGCTGATGGCGGTTGGTTGTCATTTAATGGTGTGGCACTAGCCAGCCAGGTAATCTCATCTTGTGAAAGTAAACGATTATAAATACGCAAGTCATCCATATTGCCACCATAAGCACCATTCCAAGCTATACTCCACCTTTGATGATCTACTCCTACGGTAATTTCACCTGCTGTTGGAATTGCCGTAGGCCTACTT
>JAKITM010000129.1 GCA_021648045.1 Lysobacterales bacterium | reverse complement strand
TCACCAAAATGACCCGGTAACCCTCTTCCCGTAGTGCCCTGCAGGCTTGCACGCCGGAGTAGTCAAACTCGCAGGCCTGGCCGATAACAATCGGGCCGGCACCAATAATAAGGATGCTTTTTAAATCAGTTCTTTTTGGCATCTCAGCAGTCTTCCTTCATCAGTGCGATAAATTGATCGAACAAGGGCGCAACATCATGCGGCCCGGGGCTGGCCTCAGGATGCCCCTGAAAACTAAAGGCCGGTTTATCGATACGCCGTACGCCTTGCAAAGAACCGTCAAACAAGGACCGATGGGTGGCGACAAGGGTGTCTGGCAAGCTAGCTTCATCGAGGGCAAAGCCGTGATTTTGACTGGTAATCATGACCACATTGGTGAGCAAATCTTGTACCGGGTGATTAGCTCCGTGGTGGCCGAATTTCATTTTCATGCTCTCAGCACCACTGGCAAGCCCCAGTAACTGGTGCCCAAGACAAATGCCGAAGATGGGAGTATTAGTTTCTAGAATTTGCTGGATTGCATAGATAGCATAATCGCAGGGCTCGGGATCACCGGGGCCATTGGAAAGAAAAACGCCATCTGGCTCCAATTCAAGCACTTCTTCTGCGGGTGTTTCTGCCGGCACAACGGTAACCCGGCAGCCGCGATCAACCAGCATTCGTAAAATATTGCGTTTAATTCCGAAGTCGTAGGCAACTACATGGAATTTTTCAGTGCTTGTATTCCAGCGCCGTTCATCCAGTTCCCAACTGCCTTCGGTCCATTCATAGCCGCTGCTGTCGCTAACTTCTTTGGCCAGATCTAAACCTTTAAGACCGGGGAAATCCCTAAGTGCCGCTTCGGCCTGGGCAATATTGATATTGCCCGCCATCAAACAGCCGTTTTGTGCGCCCTTTTCGCGCAATATTCGGGTTAGTTTGCGGGTATCAATATCGGCGATTGCAACGATGTCCCTTTCTTTTAGCCAATCACCCAGATTTTGCTCTGAACGCCAGTTGCTGGCCAATAGCGGTAAGTCGCGAATTACCAATCCGGAAACAAAACTGGTCTCGGCTTCAGCATCAACACTGTTAGTGCCGGCATTACCGATATGCGGGTAAGTTAGGGTGACAATTTGACTGGCATAAGAAGGATCGGTAAGAATTTCCTGATAGCCACTCATGGCGGTATTAAAAACCACCTCGCCAACACTCAGACCTTCAGCACCGATAGATTGCCCATGAAAAATAGTTCCATCCGCGAGCACCAGCACCGCGGGTTTTACTGCTGCATTAATACTCACCTAATTCCACCCATATTCAATCAGCCACATTTTCAAACTGCAGATACAAAAAACGGGACAGACCCTGTATTAATGAGGGTCAATCCCGCTTAGATTCTTAGCTGTGCGACTTTTAGGAAAAGACCCTAAAGCCACTCTTCCAAGCCATAAGATTTTACTTGATGAATGGCTTTGTGTCTAACAGAAACGGTGAGTTTTTAGCGAAATCTTAATCATAATCAAACCTGAAGCCTTCGATAATAGAGCCGTCTTCAGCTTCAGCGAAAAAGCGCGAGTCACTGAGGTTGCCTATTGGCATTTGGTATGTGATCCCTTCAGCCTCGATCTTGCAACCCGGGCTGGCAGATTCCAGATCAATTTCACAAATCATTTTACCCCAGGGTAGTGGTGTAGGAGACGCAATCGGGCCATTTGGCTCATAGGCTTGCAGCGAATAAGTCAAAACTGTACTTTCAGCTGTCCCGGTAGTATCAGTCAATACAGAGACATATTGCGACCTCAGGAGCTTGTCTTCTGCGCCAGCTGATGGCCGTACAGTAACAATAAACAGCGAACCACCGCTATTTGCTCCAAATTCAGGGAATATATAGGGCGTTTGTTGATCGAAATAGGCTTTGCCTACCGAGCCATAAGTGAAAGGCACAAAATACTCATCAAACAGAAGCCCAAGGTTATCTGTATAGATTTTTATATGTAGATAATTCCGCTGCTTAAACTCCAGCAGGATTCGCTTATCGCTGGTAATCTGATCGGGTGGAATAAATTGTTGATCATTGTAATTACTGCCACCTTCGACCCGAGTCATACGGGTATCAAGCTCCCAGGTAACTCCTTCGGTTTCCGAACGCACTAACTGACCACTAACAATTAACCATTCCGGTTTGCCTTCATCCGTGTAACTGTAGAGGTAGCCTGCGAGTGTGCCATTTTGAATTTCGAAGTTCAAACCAGAACCCGGTGATTTCTCAGGATTAGACCATAGCCCAGATTCAGGGTATGGGGCAGCGGTCAGGCTCTCACAACCAACGCAAGGAACTACCGGGCCATCGGTTGGTGGTTGCGGTGTTAAGGCTAGCGCAATGGTTGGTAACACCAATAAAGCGGTTAATTGGAATAATTTGCAGATGGTTTTCATATACACCTCCGAATTGAATTACCAGCATACACTGTTTCAAACTGAAATCATTTGATTTATGTCAAATTATTCCTCTTGTATGTATACCAAGGCTGGGGATTAGCTGCTCATTTTAAGGCTATAAACAGACTGAATTCCGGATAAGCCTATTCGGCTTTGATGTGCAAGGATGCACGAATGCCGTGAGAGCACATGAATGTGCGTAACGACCACGCAATGACGGAGGTATTTTAAAGATTACCCAACAAATCCCGCATATCGTAAAAGCCCGCACTCTGGTTATTTAACCAGCGGGCGGCTTCAAGCGCACCGCGAGCAAAACTGTTACGGTCGGTGGCGCGATGAGTAATTTCCAGAACTTCTCCAGGAAGTTGAAATAAAACCGTGTGGTCACCGACAATATCACCGGCGCGAATCGATGAAATGCCAATTTCACCATCGGGCCGCACCCCGCAATCGCCTTTTCGTCCGCTTTTCACAACCGCGTTAATATCCTGCCCGCGAGCGCTGGCTACGATTTCTGCAAGCTGTAAGGCAGTGCCGGAGGGCGCATCTTTTTTATAACGGTGGTGGGCTTCAATAATTTCGACATCCGCTGCCATGCCCAGGCTATGAGCAGCTGTCGCCACCAGTTGGGCAGCCAAATTAACACCAATACTGGTATTTGGAGCCCAGAAAACAGGAATGATTTTGCCAGCACTGCGCAGGGCGGCCATCAAACCTTCATCGATACCTGTGGTACCGCTAAGCAGTGCTGTTTTAGTCTGCAAGCACCAATCCAATGCCTGCTGCAAACCCTCAGGTTGAGAGAAATCTATCAGTACATCGGCAGGCTCCAGGGTGGCCAGTTGCTCAGCGCTTTGCCGGCTTATTCCTGCAACTACTTCCATATCCTGGCTCTGCCCACAAAGCTGGCTAATGGCTTGACCCATGCGTCCGCCGGAACCGTGAATAATTACCCGCATATTATTCAATACATTTCTCCGGTTAGGCCAAAATTTATGCTGGCATTCATACCAACTACTGTATCAGGATTTGGCACGACTGAAAAATGATTTCAATCCATCCACCCAGCTATTGCCATCAGGATAATGGTGTTTATGTTCGCCCAGACTTTCCTGAAAATCACGCAGTGCCGCCTTTTGCTTTTTGTTTAAGTTGACCGGTGTTTCCAAACGCACCCGGCACATTAAGTCACCATGACGCTGGCTGCGTACCGATTTCACGCCTTTACCACGCATGCGGAACATTTTTCCGCTCTGGGTACCGCCCGGTATTTTTAACTTAACCTGGCCATCGAGTGTGGGCACTTCAAGTTCGCCACCAAGGCTGGCCATGGCGAAATCTATCGGTGCTTCGCAATAAAGATCATCGCCATCGCGTTCAAAAATGGAGTGGGTTTTTACATGCACTTCCACATATAGGTCGCCGCTGGGTGCGCTATTCGCACCCGCCTCGCCTTCACCACTAAGGCGAATCCGATCACCGTTATCCACACCCGGTGGAATTTTCACAGATAAGGTGCGACTTTCCCGCAGCCTGCCCTGGCCGTGACACTTAGGGCAAGGATTACTAACTTGGGAGCCCTGACCCTGACAGCTGGGGCAGGTTTGCTGCATGGAAAATATTCCCTGCTGCATGCGTACCTGGCCGGCGCCATTACAAGTTGTACAAGTTTCGCGCTTGCCATCCTGCGAGCCACTGCCGTTGCAGGGATCACATTCTGCCAGGGTTGGGATTTTAATTTCCCGCTCCACCCCGCTAACCGCTTCTTCCAGATCCAATTCGATGGGATAGCGCAGATCTGCTCCGCGTTGCTGTTGGGGTCTACCACGGCCGCGGCCACCACCGAATATGTCGCCGAAAATATCACCAAAAACATCACCTACATCGCCGTGGAAACCACCGGGCCCTGCCCCCTGACCTACACCGGCATGACCGTACTGGTCATAGGCTGCGCGTTTTTGTGGGTCTTTGAGCACCTCATAGGCTTCCTTACACTCCTTGAATTTATCCTGCGCACTGTCATCATCAGGATTTCTGTCCGGATGCAGTTTCATCGCCAACCGGCGGTAGGAGATTTTTAGTTCTGATTCGGTAGCTGTCTTGCTAACACTGAGAATTTCGTAGTAATCGCGCTTGCTCATATAATCTATTTCGTTTTAAAGGCTCTATTTGTCCTGAATATTGGGTAGATTGCCGGGTTTTTCAACCGGAGAACAGCAGAATTAATCACTGGTAGTGTTTTCTAATTATTATGTGATTATGAACAATTTAGCTATTTGATGCTCATTTCATATTGGGCAAGCTTTGCACACAAGGTCGAGAGCAGGAATATTAAGGTGCAAGAACTAAATCTATCTTCGCAACAAAAAGTAGGCTCCCATATTAGGGGGCCTGTGCAGAGCTTGGTGCAGACCTTGGTGAAGACCAAGTTCTATACACAATACGCCGAGCATACAAGCTAAGCAATTCAAGCAACAGATACGGCTGCGCTTGCAGACTTGTGTGCATGTGCAAAAGCAGCAAATCAAGCAAGCTACCAAGTGTGGCCTTAAACAAGGCTCTAAATGCCAACAGGAAATGGCAAATCAAGCGTGACGAACCTAGAAACCAACGCTGAGCATAAATGTGCTTAGAACGCACCACCTCGCTTTTAGTAATCGCGGTGATACGGGGGTTGCGGCGCGTTGCGCCACCATGGGCATGCACAATTGGCATCGTATCGGTGACATACACACCGATGCCATGTTCCTGAGCGCGCTTACAAAGATCTACATCCTCTGAGTACATCCAATAAATATTCCCCCAGCCACCTAGCTGACCCAAGGTAGAGCGATCTATAATAACTGCCGACCCAGTTACCCAATCAACAACGCGAGAGCCAGTTGAAAATCGATCTATCAACTTCTTTCGACGCAATGAGCGTACAAATCCAAGCGCATCAAACGGCCCTGGGAACAAGTCAAATACTTTGGAGGGTTGACCATTCAAATTAACCTGTGGGCAACCGGCAATTGCCGGCTGTGGTAATTGCTTGAATGCGTTAATCCACTGCGCCAAAGAACCTGGCGGTAACTCTGTATCCGGGTTCAAGAAGATTAATCGTGATGCCTGTGTGGCCGCAACACCAAGATCATTTGCAGCACTAAAGCCCGCATTAACCGTGTTTTCGATCCAATGTATAGTGGGAAACTCGGCTTGGAATGAAGCCAGCCTGCCATCGGCGGAATTATTATCAAACACTATCACTT
>JAKITM010000128.1 GCA_021648045.1 Lysobacterales bacterium | reverse complement strand
TTTTTAATGAAAAGCACGGGTGCCGGGTTATATATTATAAGACCTGGCGCTTCGCAAGTGGAGTATAAACTATGGCATTTACAGTTGCTGATAAGGCGAAAGTTGTCGCCGATTACAGTCGCGGAGAAAACGACACCGGTTCACCGGAAGTTCAAGTTGCTCTGATGACACATCGTATTAATGACCTCACCGGTCACTTTAAACAACACAAACATGATCACCATTCCCGTCGCGGTCTTCTGCGTCTGGTTAACCAGCGTCGTAGCATGCTGGATTACCTCAAAGGCAAAGACATTGAGCGTTATCGGGAATTGATCAAACGACTGGGTCTGCGTCGCTAAGAGCAGCAGTCGAGAAAACAAGACGCTTCGCAGGTTACCCTCCGAAGCGTCTTTATTTAAGCAAGAGAATAAATTAAGACAACACACTAAGTAATTCATCATTGGCAGGAACAGATAATTTTATTTACAGGAAAACCCATGCAAAAATTTACTAAAACATTTCAGTACGGCGAACACACAATTACCCTCGAAACCGGCGATATCGCCCGTCAGGCAAATGGCGCAGTTATGGTTTCATCGGCAGATACCAAAGTATTGGTAACCGCTGTAGGCCGGCGTGAAGCCAAACCAGGGCAAAGCTTTTTTCCATTAACGGTTAATTACCAGGAAAAATTCTATGCCGCCGGTCGTATTCCAGGTGGTTTCTTCAAACGCGAAGGTCGCCCGACTGAAAAAGAAACACTGACATCGCGGCTTATCGATCGTCCGCTGCGTCCGTTGTTTCCAAAAGGTTTCCTGAATGAAGTACAGGTTGTGGCAACGATGATGTCGTGCAACCCTGAAGTTAATGGCGATATCCTGGCACTCATTGGTGCCTCCGCTGCCTTGGCAGTCGGTGGATTGCCATTTGCTGGTCCTATTGGTGCTGCCCGTGTGGGTTACATCAATGGTGAGTATGTGCTTAATCCTTCAACCAGTCAGCTGGAAGAGTCTGATCTGGATCTGATCGTTGCCGGTACAGAAAATGCAGTGTTAATGGTTGAATCAGAAGCTAAATTGTTGTCTGAATCTATCATGCTGGGTGCGGTTAGCTTCGGTCATGAGCAGATGCAAGTAGCCATTAGTGCTATCAACGAATTGGTTGCCGAGTGTGGTAAAGATCGCTGGCAATGGTCAGCTCCGGAAGTGAATGCAGATTTACTGGCTAAAGTAGAAGCCGCTGCATCTGATTCCATCGCTGCAGCCTATACCATTACCGATAAAATGGATCGTCGCGAGTCACTTTCTGCAGCGCGCACAGCCTGTATTGATGCGCTCTGCGATGCTGATGATGAAAATTCACCAGCACAAGGCGAAGTAAAAGACCTGTTCTCGAAAGTTGAAAAGAACTTTGTACGCATGAGTGTATTAACCACGGCTAAACGCATTGATGGCCGTGATTTAACCACTGTTCGTCCTATTACCGTTAGTGTTGGCACTATGCCCCGAGTTCACGGTTCTGCCGTATTCACGCGTGGTGAAACTCAGGCGATTGTATTAACTACCCTCGGAACGACCCGCGATGCACAGATCATCGATGCAGTCGAAGGCGAGCACAAAGACCCGTTCATGCTGCACTATAACTTCCCTCCATATTCTGTTGGCGAAACCGGTTTTATGAGTGGCCCTAAGCGTCGCGAAATCGGACACGGAAAGTTGGCTAAACGCGGTGTTATGGCAGTAATGCCTAGCGCTGAAGAATTCCCATATGTACTGCGGGTTGTATCTGAAATCACCGAATCTAACGGTTCTAGCTCTATGGCCTCTGTATGTGGTACTTCATTATCATTAATGGATGCTGGCGTGCCAATTAAGGCACCGGTTGCCGGTATTGCCATGGGCCTGATTAAAGAAGGCGATAGCTTTGCAGTACTGAGTGACATCCTTGGCGATGAAGATCACCTTGGCGACATGGACTTTAAGGTAGCCGGTACCGAAGATGGTATTACTGCCCTGCAGATGGATATCAAAATCGAAGGTATTACTGCTGAGATCATGGAAATCGCGTTGAATCAAGCACGCGGTGGCCGTCAGTTTATCCTTGAAGAAATGAACAAGGTGCTGGCTGAATCACGCAAAGAAATGTCTGATTTTGCACCTCGTTTGATGACCATTAAAATCAACCCTGACAAGATCCGCGATATCATCGGTAAAGGCGGCGCTACTATTCGCCAAATTACTGAAGATACCAATACCACCATTGATATTTCTGATGATGGTACGGTTACTGTGGCATCTGTTCGTGGTGAAGATGCAGACGCTGCCCGTAAAATCATCGAGCAGATTACTGCTGATGTTGAGCCAGGTACAATTTATGACGGTAAAGTAACCAAGATCATGAACTTTGGTGCTTTTGTTACTATTCTCCCGGGTCGTGATGGTCTGGTACATATTTCCCAGATCAGCAACGAGCGCGTTGAAGAAGTAACTGATGTGCTTAAAGAAGGTCAGGAAGTACGCGTTAAGGTACTCGAAGTTGACAAGCAGGGCCGTATTCGCCTGTCAATGAAGGAAGTTGCCGAAGGCGAGTAAACCCCCCGCATCAAGCTCTATCGAAAGGCGTACCTGTTTCAGGTACGCCTTTTTTGTGCCCGTAGATAATTTTACCTATCCCTATGAATTTACTCTATGGGGGTCTGACCCGGGCCATTTGCCCTCAGCAGGAAGGTGTTAGACCAATCAGGGCGTTGCGTATAGGAGGTCCGGTATTGAGAAAAGTAGGGGAACCAATTCACCTAAGTTCAATGCCTGATCTGTATCCAGGAATGCAATGGATAAAAAGAAGGTTCTGCCATCATTGCGCTGTAACAACCAGTTACCTGCCTGCACACCCATTTCTGAGCCACCTTTGAAACCTACATAAGACCAGTCTTCCCGGTCGAAATTAATCGGGTCGGCAAGGGTAAGGACTTCCAGCAAAGGTCGCATCCTTTGTTCCTGCCCAAGCGTGTGAATTGAACTCATCAGCTCACACATATCATAACGATTTGCGAACCACTCAACTCGGTCTGCACGAACGGGTTGGGTTTGCTCGCCGGTTTCTGTAAAAAAGGCTTCAAGTTCAGTCCAGCCGCGTTGCTCTTCATTCAGCAGTCTGCGCCGTTTGCCTACTCTTGCTGCCTCATAAGCTTGTAATTGCTCATCAGGCCATAAGAACTTCATGACGGCAAATTCACGGGTGGAAAGCAAGGGGATATTTAGGGATGGGTTATGATGTTGGGTCTTCTCCAGCCGGGACTCAACTTTCCGCCGACCGGCTAGGAACAGCAGGTGATCAGTTGCTGTGTTATCACTGCGTTGAATCATTTGCTCTGCCAGATATCTAAGTGTATAGCGACTGCCATCCTCAACAAAAAGCAAGGGTCCGCCAGGAATTGATTTGTACTCCGGACGAATATCAAAGAGCCGGCTCCAGGTAAGTCGTCTGTACGGGCTATAGGATTGCTTGCGGATAAATTTTTTCTGACGAATTTGATCTGCAATTTCTGCCAGGATGTACAACTTGAAGCTGGATCCGATGGGGGTGCTGTCCAGTGCATTCAATTCATGTACCGGCATGCATTGCTGATCGATAATTTCTGCTGCCAGGATGGAGGCGACAGGAGCCATAGCTTTTGCTTGTATATCGAGTTCACTCCAGTTTGTCGGTGGGGTCTGGCTAAACGCTAATACAGGCGCTAATAAAATACCAAGCAGGCTGGTGATAGTGATGGTTGTTTTATATGGCATTTCCAGTAGATTCCATTATTTAATATTTCTGTGTTTAAAAGATTATAGTCATTAAGTTTATAATAATTAAGTCGGGTATATCTAGCAGCAGCACCATATTTTGTGCGCTATTTTCATTTTTATTGATTGCTAAAAGTTCCCAGCCCATTACTGTTCAGGTATTCAATTGTCAGCTGCTGGGTATTGGTATTGAAGTTAATCGCTGCGATACCCACAGCATTTTCTCCCCGTGGATAGTATGAAAATGTATCCCCGTCCCAATGGCTCAAGAAGAACTCCTGAGGCTTCGGGCCCAGAGACAGTATTAGTTTGTTATCTCTGACAGAAATTTTTGCTGCTCCATAGTAACGGTTTTTGTAGTGGCCGGTGTAGCTATTAAGGTTTTGTGCAGGCATCGGTTTGGCGGGTGGTTGAATATCTGCTAGTTTGCTGGGATTCGAGTAGAATCCGGCAAACGCCGGCTGATATAGATTTAACCAGTCAAATTGGACTTCACCGGTCTCTACAATATCCATAAACTGAGCTGTTATCGCCTCAGGAATTCCGTGGGGTTCGCCGTTGCTTAAAACAGTTATGGCAATGTCGCCGGCAGGTAGGAAGACTACATTGGTGGCCGCCCCCAGTAGGAAGGCGCCACTGTGCGACCAGCGAACATGCCCGCTGGCATCAACCTGAAAGTTGATTCCATAGCCATACATGGAAGGCCTTGTCAGTGGGTCGCTGCTGACATTGCTGATGAAATGTGGTTGACGCATGATTTGAAGGCTATTGGCATCGATCAGTTGAACACCATCCAGCTTGCCGTTAGCTAAATGCAGTTGCATCCAGCGCGCCATATCATGCGCTGTTGAACTGACGCCCCCGGCAGCTGATTGAGCATCCGCGTTGCGAACCGGGCCGGGTACCCAGGTACCTTGTTTGCGCTGGTGAGTAATGGCGCGATTCTCGGCATTTAGGTAATCCACAAATCGGGAGCTGGTGGAATGCATTTTTGCCGGCTGGTAAAGCAGGCTTTCGCTGAGATCTTCCCAGCGGGTATTGTGGGCTTTGGCTACGGCATCAGCCGCTGTCGTTAGACCGAAATTGGTGTATTCATATTGGTCGCGAAACCTGGTGATTGGTAAATGCCGGAGTTGGTGGATGATTTTTTCACGGCTGTAACCTATATCTTCAAGCAGGTCCCCGGCATGCCCGGGTAAGCCACTGCGGTGAGAATATAAATCCCCGAGGGTGATATTGATTGAAACAGCATCGTTATCGCTTCCCAGTTGAAAATCGGGTAAATACTTAACAATAGGATCGTCCCAACTGATAGTTCCCGCAGAAACTGCCCGGGAGATGACTGTGGCACCAACAGGCTTTGATAGACTGGCTAGTTGAAACACAGTATTGGCATCAACAGTATTTGATGCTTTGCTTGAGCGCAGCCCAAAACCCTCAAGCAGTAAGATTTCGTTTGACCTCACCACCGCAACCGCAAGACCTGGTAAGCCGGATGTATCCATGGCCTGCTGAATAATTCCGGGAAGCGCTGCCACCGCAGTAGCGATGTTATCTTCAGTGATTTTCGTTACAGTCCATGACCCAGGGTTTTTATTATTATTGGTGATTTTTTGCTGATTCGCTTTGGGCACAGTACATGATGTACTGATGGCTAAGCTCAGTGCGATACCTATAGATTTAAATATAATATTTTTCATAACTGAGCTTTATATAAAATTACCAGAGAGCTTCCCATAAGCGAAAGAGTAACAGATGATCATGTTATTGCAAAATTCTTCGCGAGAGTAATTTCAATAAGACACACATAGCTGTCCCGTTAACTTGTTCTTATTAACCTAGCGTCCAAATACCCTATGCAGCGTACTGAATTGCTGGATGTAAAAAGTAGCTCTTAACCCGAGCCGGAAGGGCTTGTAGTTTTCTCATGATACCGAGGACCTTTCTTTCAAGTTG
>JAKITM010000011.1 GCA_021648045.1 Lysobacterales bacterium | reverse complement strand
GCTTATTGCAGCTCAACTTGTTCGAAAAAAGGGATATGATGGCCTTGCTTCGAGGAGACCCGCCTCCTGGCAGGGTTGCGGATCCCAATCAAATGGTTATGCTATGAAAGTTAACGGGACACTAGTGCTTGAATTTCATTGTTTATAAACGAAGAATAAAGAAAGTTTCCATCAATTAAATTCTCATTTTTAAACCAAATAATATTTCCATCCTTAAAATAAACTGGTTCATCATCAGTAATCAGCATTGGAACACCAATTGTTCCCACTCCCGTTACCAATAAATCTCCTTCCTTTACCTTTCCTGATATTAATGAGTATTCCGTGTATTTTTCTTTTGTTATATATAAATAATCTGATGGTTTTTCATTTTTGAAGGCTGAAACAATATCACGAGCACGGAGAAACCTAATTCCTGAAACAGTCCAGTCAGATTGATGTATTCTTTTCACAGATGTTACATCCACAATTCCCCCCAACTTCCTCTCTTCCCACTCCCCACTAAACCCCTTAAAACGAATTTCAGGCACATCGAAGCCCTGTTTCGGGAACATTTTTTCGAGCAGGGCTTTTTTAAGGTTTAACAGCTTGTCATGCTTTTGCTGATGCTGGGAGATAAGGGTATCGAGCTGTTGGAAATAGTTGCCGATTTTGGTTTGTTCTTTCGGTAAAGGTACTGAGATAGGAGTTTCTAGGATGTTTTTATTGTAAAGCCGTTTGATTGTACTTCCCTCTAAGCCGCTCCACTTAACAATAGAATAAAAAACTTTCAAAAAGGAATTTTCTAATTTGTCATCATGTTTAAGCCAAACAATATTTGAGTCCTGAAAGTATTCGTCATCTCCGCTATATTCAACTATCCTACCAATGCTCCCAGAAGCTGAAATCAGAAGATCACCCTTTTGAGGAAATGGATACTTTGACTTGTATTCATCAAATAACTTTCTTGAAATGAATGCATCAGGTTCGCTTCCAAATGTTCCAATCTTGAAAAAAGGAACATCACCTTCATTCGACGTCTGTTCCTTAAATATTCTTTTATTCATTGCAACAGAACCCAGTTCCCCCAGTTCTTTATTGGCCCACTCCCCACTAAACCCCCTAAACCGAATCGCAGGTACTTTACTCACCTCACTCACCCTGCAAAAACGATTGAAATTCAGCCAATGCCTGCCTATCAAACGCATTACCTTCTAGCTCATCAATCAAACCCCCCAGCTCTTTTTCGGTGTTGTGTATCTCCTTGGCAATATCGCCGTAAGTGGTGGCATATTTATCGGCAAGGTGTTGTACTTTGCGGGTGAGTTGGTTAATCAGGTCATCGGGTAATTTGCCCAGCTCACCCAATAATGGGCTGATCCATTTGCGTTCCAGCAGTTCATGCACTTGTTCATCACTGAGTGCCTCAATGGTGGCTTTGGTTTGCAGGTGCAGTGCCTCCGCGTCGGTTTTTACGGATTTTTTAAGTTTTTTCTCCTCTAAAATTAAAGCATCGACTTTTAGAATTTTGGTTGCATAGCTTTCAGCTTCAAAGTCCCCGTTGGTTTTTATTTCTGCCCTAAGTTGCTTAGCGGCTTTAATCACGGCGGCATTGATAAAACCATCATTGCTCTCTTTGATGGTGTCGGCTTCTTTTTCTTCTTCAGTGAGCGATTCTAGTATGGCTTCAAATTCGGCACTAATTTCCGTTAAACGATTTTCTTTTTGCTTGAGCGCATGTAGCGCACCTTTGAGGTAAGTGTTTTGCACTACATCAAAGGGCAGGATATGCCCCACCCAGCCGTCTTGTACTTCAGTGTCTTTGCCTTTGACTTTTTTGTTAACCATGTGCGGGTCAACTTGTTTGCTGGCGGCAAAGCCTTCGCTTTGTAGCATTTCTAAATCGGGAGCAATAATTTGCCAGCTATTATCTAATAATTGATGCGCCTGATATTTATCGATTAGGGCGATGGGGTCTAAGCGTGTAAATAGCTCTTGGCTTAATATGGCTTCTTGTTGGCCGATGTTTATATTGATCTTGATGCTTTGCCCTTGCTGACCCTCACTATCAATAAAGGGGGCGATGAGCTCGCTTTTCAAGTAGTCATCAAAACCGTTAAAAGCGCTTAAAAAGTCTTGGCTAAAGGCCTTAACCTGCGGGTGTTGGGTGATGCTGTGTTTTAGTGCGTTTGTACTTATTTTTAACTGAGAATAATCGCTAGAGGTTTGTTTAAATAAGGTCTCACGCAAGGCAGGAAAGGCTTGCCAGTAATTATCAAGCTGGTTGATCTCTTTTTCTGGAATGCCGCCGAGCATGGTGGCGTGTAAATCCCAGCTTTCGGCATCAATTGATGCATCGACATACCTTGGAATATTAAGGCTGTAGTCGTTTTCGCGAATCGTTGCCTTGCTTACCACTCTTGAATATTTGGCAGTGCTTTCTCGGTAAATAACGGTATCGGCGATGCGTTTAATATCTGAGGCTTGCAGTTTATTGTTTTTGCCTACTTTTAAAAAGTGTTTCGAGGCATCGACTATTAGCACATTGGTATTTGTGCGTTTTTGTCGCAGTACCAAAATAATGGTGGGAATACCGGTGCCAAAGAAAATATTGGCGGGCAGGCCGATAACCGCATGAATATGGTTTTGTTCGATGAGTTGTTTACGAATCTTGCCTTCTTCACCGCCACGAAATAACACGCCGTGGGGTAATACAATGGTCATGATACCGTCGGGTTTTAGGTGATACAAGTCGTGCAATAAAAAGGCATAATCGGCTTTGGTTCTGGGTGCCAGACCAAAGCGCGCGTAACGCGGGTCGTTTTCCTACTTGCTGGGGTTGGTGCAGTTATGCATAAGGCCTTGCTCAGGGCTACTTCTAAATTTCGGTCAAATTTCAGTTAAATTTTAGGCAGGCCGCTTAGGCGTTATTTTTCATCGATTAAGCTGTTTTTCAGGCAAGCTGAACCAGCATACATCAGATATGCAGGATAGGCATCGGCTTGTCGGTGGGACAAGCCCTATTGGGCGACTTAACTCTACTATAAATTCGCCTGAACAAGCACCAGTTAAACAACTGGCTGTTTCCGGTTGGCGTGGGGTGTTGTTCTTGCAGGCTTTCCAATAACTCAAATTGATCGCCCAGCTCTGCTTGCAGTTTTTCTGCATCGTATTGCACAATTGGCAAACCGCTGCATTTTTGCGGGCCACCGAGGGCAAAAGTGGCCATGATTAAGGTTCCGCCGATTTCTAACCCGGCTAACAACGCGCGTTTATAGGCTTCTCGATCTTCAACAGAAGTAAGAAAATGAAACACGGCACGGTCGTGCCAGAGGCTGTATGTTCTGCTTGGCTGCCATTGAGTAATATCTGCAGTTAACCAAATTACCCGCTCAGCTTTAAGCCCCAGTCGTTGACGACTGATCTGCAAAGCAGCACCTGCCAGATCCAGAAGACTGATATCGGTGTAATTTTCTTCCAGTAGGTGATCAACCAGAACTGAGGCTCCGGCACCAATATCAATCACCGCTGAATTCAGGGTAGCGTTTGCCCTGATCCAATTCAGTGATGGTTGCGGCTGGGACTGAAACCAGCTTAACTTTTCAGTCGCCGCACCCTGATAACGATCAAGCCAATGTTGTTTTAGTGTCTTCACTTGCCTTTTGATTACCCTGAGCCATCTATTCCTTAGCTATTTATTGACTATTCCTTGGCTAAATCTACGCCCCGATCACTAACATTGAGGAATGCAATGACTTTGCCTTTTTCCAGAAACTCAATGCGATTACGCCGGGGACTAAAGCGCATGCCAATTCCACGATTGCCATCCAGCTGGATCTGTGAGCCACCCTGCATACGCATATTGTTTGGCCCGAGATCAAGACCTATGTCGTAGTCGCCACGCATCCAGATTCCGCGTTTTCCCGATGTTCTCGGCCCTAATTCAATGCCTGTATTATAAACGCCACCACCTTCGTGGCCGGCCAATTTTATCCCTGTGTTCCAGCTACCATCCATTCCTTCAACGAAGAATCGATGACTTTCTGGGAAGGGGCCGGTTTGTATCTGCATGCCAATATCACCCTGCCACGCCCTGTTCTGAATATTCACACCAATGACATATGCATCTCCGTCATTCATATCTCTCATTTCGACGTTGTAGCCAATGGTAGTGCCTGTACCAAAAGCAAACCCATCGACATGACCCCCAGCTGCCCAACCGCTACCCCGATTTTGCAAGCGCAAATGGGAAGCAACACCATCTCCCTTATCGTGATTGGTATCCAAATTAACAAACAAAGTCCAAGGGGATGATCTGCTTCCTGGCGGTACATTATTTTGTAGTTGCAGGCTCATCAACATATGGGTATTGCTGATATTAGGGGGTGAAGGCGTGTCGTTGTAGCGGCGATAATCTAGTGGGGCATTTATGGGTGGATACAGGGCGGGGTCACTGAGTGTTAATGCTTCAGGGTCGCTGAACTCTACTTCCTGTGGTGGAATTTCAGTTCCATTCCACACTGGAAAATCGAAATTTTCCTCCATCGCAAAAACCACTCCAGTGAGTAAAACAAGTAACAAAGCTGGCTGCGCCCAGGCCACGCGGGGAAACATCGACCTATTTTTGCTAACACCAAGGTATTCTTGCCAGGACTCTCTGAGTATTCTGGTTTTTCCGGCAACATTAATGGCATGTAAGCGGCCTGAGTCAATCTCAGTTTGTATATCGGCTGTGTTTACCCGCAGTATTCGGGCCGCTTCATTCACGCTAATAACTTTTTTTATCCACATAATCATTCCAACCTTAATTCAGCGAAAACCCATAGTTCATACAAAACTCAGCGCAAAACAATAGATGGTGCGATGGTGCATTAGATTATCCTAGCATATTATGATGGCTTTCCCGCTCGGGTTAAATTTACATGCGCTAAGACATCCGCCCAGGGGAATAATGGGCCAGGATCAATTTTTCGTGGCACCAGTAGTTCGGGCTTATCTGCTGCGGGAATCATCCGGGTATCCAGGTCCTGATGGCCTGCGATTGTCTTGAGTGCTGGATATTTATCGGTCAACATTTCTAACAAGACAAGCAGTGCATTGATTTGTTGCTGCGGGTAGTTTTCTTCGGCTTGCTGATGATTGCTATTGAACCAGTGCGGGTAGCGCCCACGATTCACCAGTTCGATGCCGATGCTGTGGTCGTTCATATCGGCAACATGGTGAGCTACTCCTAAGGGCTCAACCCACTGCTCTATGCTGCCATCGCGGTCGATATAAAAATGTCCTGAATTACCCGTCCTACTTTCAGGATAATGAATTTTTTCTGCGTATTCTCTTGCCATCGCCAGATCCGGCAACTCGGTGCAATGGATCACCACCAGGCTTATATCTGTTGCTGTACGCTGCTCAAGTTTGCTGGTATAGCTCAGCGGACGGGAAAGGATGCCGGGGTCAGCCATGTCTAAGCCGTAATTTAGCCTATTGTCCGTAAGCACACGGACCGGCACTATCGCCATGGCCTAAATGCCGGTGGTAATCGGAATTAGATACCGACATTGTCTTTTTTTGCTTATGGCAAACTAGTGTCTGACCCATACGCTTATCATCAATGGTATCGGAGCCGCTGGCACAAGCGCTTAAAAAAATCACACTGATAGCAACCAGCACCAAGCGCATCAACCCTGCTCCAGCAGAATACGCAAATCAATAATTGCGGCATTTGCCCGAGAAATATAATTTGCCATTACTAGGGAGTGGTTGGAAAATAGGCCAAAAGGGCTGCCATTCAATACCATTGGGCTACTCAGCGGCGTTTGGGTTGCCTCCAGTTCGCGAATAATTTGACGAAAACTGGTGACTGCGTTTTTCTTTTTCAGTACTTCAAAAAAATCAACTTCCATGGCTTTCATAAAATGGATTAGTGCCCAGGTGGTACCACGGGACTCATAAAACACATCGTCAATTTCAAACCAGGAGGTCTTCACGCTAATATCTGCTGCCGCTGTGGTTGACTGGGTTGCATTGGGATCGCCACTGAGGTCGGTGTTGACGCGTTGCTGGCCGACGCTGGCGGATAGCCGTTGGGAAACACTGCCAAGGCGTTTTTCTACATAACTGAGCCAGTCGCGCAAATTATCAGCACGGGCGAAAAACTGGGCGTTTTGCTGTTGCGGATCCGCCAAGCGTAGCAAGTACCGCTGCATACCATCCAGCGCCTTTTGGTATTCTTTTTCGGTGCGTGGCAACACCCAGGAGGCATGATCAAAATGTAGTTGCGCATCTAGCACGGCTAGGTCTTTATCTTCGGTCGACTGGGTTTGCGAGCGGGATATATCGTTACGCATAGAACGCGCCATATCACGCATTTGGGTTAATACACCAAACTCCCAGCTCGGCACATTATCAAGGAATACCCAGGGCGGTAACTTATCGTTGCTGAGGTAACCACCGCGCTTGTTCAGCAAGATGTCGCCAACTTTCAGCATGGTGGCGCCGGTGGTGAAGCCGGTCACCATTTTTTGCTCAGCTTGAAGGCTGGCCCTGGCATTTTCGTTAACATCGAATACCGCCGGTTCATGATTCAGATAAAACATGCCAGCCAGCATCAGCAGCAACAATAGTAACAGGGGTAAACCCCACTTAATCCAGCGAGACATCGCCATACTCCAAAATATCTAATAACAGTAGGCTATACGATACCAGATCAGCACCGCTTTCAGGGAGTGGCATTAGTACTATAGGCGACCTAAATTAGATATCCGTGCGTAAAGCGGTAATGCCGGATGCCAGCAGCGGAGTAACCGCGTTAATTTGTTGATCGCTATTGCCTACAATGGCAATGGAGCCCTGTTCAAGCGGTATGACATGCACTCGTTGATTCTCAATTGTAAATTGAGTTGCTCCAACAGTCGGTGTTTGCGGCATAAATATTACCGTCATCGGGCCGTTAGCTGTAAATATTGAGAAGTGTGCACCTTTTCCATTGGGGGTTGGGCAGGTTTTAATAAACTTAATGCTTGCCAATAAATCCGCATTAACAGTGGCTGAAAATGGCTGTAGCACCTGGTTAACTTGGGTTCTTGTGACCCCGCCTTGTATATCTGCCTGCGCTAATACATGCTCACCATCAGCTTGCATATGCTTATACACATAGTCTTCCACACTGCTGTAGGTATGTTGCTGGTACCAAAGCAATACGGATGCGGCACCTACAGCCATAAATGCACTGGCTGCCAGCGCTAGAATCCAACGACCACGCGCTTGGATTACCGGCTTGGCAGGTTTCTCAGTTGCAGTAGAGGCAAGAATGCTAGCCAGTAAATTTTCAGGTGTTTCAACCCGTAAAGCATTTTCCAGCTTGCTTTCAAAGTCTTCGGCCTCACGCGCGGCGGCCGCGGACGAAGGGTCGTTTTTACCGGCTTGTATTGTTTCAGGCTCACGCGCATAGGGATCAGCACCCAGCCATTGTTTAAAACTAGAAAAGTTCATGTATATTTCCGCTTATGCCATCCTTTTGCAGCATTATTTTCAGTTTTTCCCGAGCCCTGAACAACTGCGTCATCACCGCGCTTTTGCTCAAACCCAACTGCTGTGCTATTTCTTCACAGCTATAACCCATCACCACCTGTAACAGCAGGGGCTCACGATAGCGTGGCGGCAGGCGCAACATGCCTTCTCGAAGTAACTTGCGCTCTGCCTGCTCTTCAGGCTTTAAGTCGCGAGTCTCTTCAATGACCACCGAATCCAGATCCGTGAATTTCGGCACTTTGCGTTCAAAAGTACGCGCAAATTCACGCCGTAAAATAGTAATCAGCCAAGCTTTAACCGCCGCTTGTTCCTTTAGTGTATGCAAGGCTTTCCATGCACGCAAAAAGGTTTCTTGAACCAAATCCTTAGCTAATGCATCATTGTGGCAAAGCCACAATCCGTAACGATAAAGATCGGTACCGTATTCGCGAGCCAGAATTTCGAAGCGGCGATTACGCTCTTCATCTGTCATGACCGGAAGATCAGACATTTTCTTGCAATTTATGTGTAATTTTTACATTCATGCTTAGGTATTGGATGCATCCTGCAAGTAAACCGGCAATAAAATCCGGTTATGGCTCAAGGGGATGAATACTATCAGTTATCCCCAGCTGTGACTAATGGCACTTTTTCCAGCTGCCGAAAACCCGCAGTCTACAACAGTGTGGTAAATGGTATGGCTAACTAAATGGCTCTGAGGGTAAAAAAATGACTTAAAGCCATCAAAACGGATTTCCAGCTTGCCCTATGCAGGGCGTATAATGGAAGTGTATGCATTGATAGGCACAGACCCACATAAAGATCACAGGAATTACAATATGAACATGAACTTCGAACAAGCCAGAAACAATATGGTCAAGCAGCAAATCCGACCCTGGGAAGTTACTAACCACCGGGTTTTGGAAACGCTGGGCTCAATCCAGCGGGAAGACTTTGTACCCGCACGCTATCGCAAGCTGGCCTATGCGGATATGGGTATACCCTTAGATCATGGTCAACAGATGATGCACCCGGTTATCGAAGGTCGGCTGCTGCAAGCCATTGACCTGCAAGCGGATGAGACGGTTCTTGAAATTGGTACTGGCAGCGGCTTTTTAAGCGCCTGTCTTGCCAAGCTGGGAAAAGCGGTATGCAGCGTTGATATTCACGCAGAGCTATCGGCCCAGGCTAGCAAAATGCTGAAAAACAAAAAAATTAAAAACATTGAGTGCTTTAGCGGTGATGCCCTGAATGGCTGGATGCCGGAACAAGCCCACGATGTTGTGGTCGTAACGGGTGGTGTGCGCGAAATTCCAGAGGTTTTTAAGGAGTGGGTGAACCCTGGCGGCAGATTGTTTATTATCAGTGGTAATTCACCGGCAATGGAGGCTCGTTTACTTAAGCGCCTGAATATATCGGACTGGGAAGACAGCGGTTTATTTGAAACTGACCTACCACTACTGGTAAATGCCGAACAGGCAACTAAATTTCAATTTTAACCTAATTATTAAAAAATCTGGCTAAAAACTACCAGAGAAGGACAAAGCGGACTATGAAAATCAAAGCAATAAGCGGTGCCCTGCTATTATCCGGGATATTTGCGTTAACCTCGGCATCGGCAGTTGATCTGATCGGCGTGGTAGATATGGCGATTAAAAACGACCCCAGCCTTAAAGCCCAGGCATGGCGCCGTGATGCTACCGGTGAGAACCGCAAACAGGCTTTGTCTGCCTTACTGCCCAATATTTCTGGCTCGGCCGGTATATCACGCGGTAGCTCGACTGCCGATATCGCCGGCAACCAAGTATCAGATAACGATATTGACTCCGAAAATTACAGCGTAGGCCTTCAACAGACCGTTTTTGACTGGAATCGCTACAAGCAATATGCGATTGCCCGTGAGCAAATGGATCAGGCTGAGGCTACTTATGAAGCTGGTTATCAGCTGTTCTTGCTGGATGTGGCGACACGCTACTTTACTTTGCTGAATACGCTTGATGCGGTAAAGTTTTCAAAAGCACAGGAAAAAGCCTTAAAACGCCAGCTTGAACAGGCGCAACAGCGCTATGAAGTGGGCCTGACCGCGGTCACTGATGTGCACAATGCACAGGCTAGTTATGATCGGGCGCGTGCCACTGTGATTCGTGCGCTTAATGCAAAACTGGATGCCCAAGAGGGTCTGACCGAACGCACCGGCACTGAATTTGAAACCTATAGCAGCCTGACCGTAAACCTGCCCTTAGAACGCCCACAACCAGCCAACCCACAGGAATGGGCTGAAATGGCATTAGAGTACAGCCCTAGTGTCAATGCCCGACGAATTGCCACCAATATCACCAAAGAAACCATCAGCGCGCAGCGAGCCGGACACTACCCTACCCTTGGTTTAAGTGCCAGCTACAACAACAGCATCAATAATAACTTTCAGGTTTTCAATTCCGCTGGTATTGATTTAGTACAACTTGAAAGTAACAGCCTTAATTATGGTTTACGCTTAGAGATACCCATTTTTCAGGGTGGTCGTACCAGTTCTTTAACTCGCCAGGCTAGCTATTTTCACAATGCAGCCCTAGATGACCTTGAAGCAGAGCAACGCGCAGTCATTCGCCAGACGAAAAATTCCTACAATGCGATTGAGGCCGGTATTGAAGAAGTCCAGGCACTCAAACAAGCCTTGATTTCATCAAAAAGCTCACTAGAAGCAACCCAGGCGGGTTTTGAGGTTGGCACACGAACCATCGTAGATGTATTGATTGCCGAGCAGTCATACTGGCTTTCTGCGCAGAACTATTCGACCGCACGACATACTTATATCATCGCCCACCTGGTCTTGCGTCAGGCAACTGGTATCTTGAGCAGAGCGGACTTGGACACGGTGAACACCTTGCTGCAAACAGCCGAAACCGAGCTGTTGCCGGAAGATAATTCCTAAGCAAAAGTACCGAGCTAAAGAATCCCTAAAGAATTTTTTCTATCTGATCGAGGGTGCGCAAAAGCGCTCCGCGACCTTCGCTAACTAGGCGTAAACCCGCCCGGCCCATCTGGTCGCGGCGGTTGGGGTCGGAAAATAATGAAGACACAGCACTGGCGAGTTGTTCGGCATCTGCTACTTCCATCGCCGCACCGCGCCGCACCAGACGCGCGCTGATTTCGGCAAAATTAAACATATGCGGCCCAAACAATACCGGCTTGCCCAAAGCGGCAGGCTCAAGTACATTATGCCCACCGAGCGGGGCAAAAGAGCCGCCGACAAAGGCAACATCGGCCGCCGCACAATAGCGCAGCAGTTCGCCCATGGTATCAACCACAAAGCAATTGGATTGGGCTTTGCAAATTTCGGTTTCACTACGCAATTGAATCGACAGACCATGGGCCTTAGCCAATTGAGCTGCACGCCCGAAACGCTCAGGATGCCTTGGTACCAGTACTAACAACGCATCTGGGTGATTTTTCAGCACCTCGACAAAAGCATCCAGAACCGGTTCATCATCACCTTCATGGGTGCTGGCTGCCAACAATACCGGACGGGAAAACCCCCAGCCCAGACGGATAATTTCACCCTCTTCAAGCAGGCTGGCTGGCACCCGGATATCAAACTTCAGACTGCCGGTCACATCTACTCTTGAGGGTGGTGTACCACATTGAATTAAGCGTGCAGCATCCGTTTCTGTTTGTGCTGCAACCCAGGCAACCGAGCCCAATACCTCTGCTGCCAAACGCGGGAGCATTTGATATCCTTTCAGGGATTTTTCCGAAACTCTAGCGTTGGCGATAACTACAGGTATATCAAGCTTTGCCGCTTTTCGATATAGGTTGGGCCAAATTTCAGTTTCCATTATTATCAGCATGCGCGGCTGCACCCGTGAGTAAAACCGCTTAACCGCTCCCGGCAAATCCAGCGGCGCATAGGTATGGAATACGGAATCACCCAGAACCTCCTGTATCCGAGCAGACCCCGTGGGAGTAAAGCCGGTCACCACAATGGGAATCTCCGGCCAACGGGCCTGCAAGCCGCGAATCAACGGTATGGCAGCGTTGACCTCACCTACCGATACCGCATGAACAACAATTCCGTTTTTAGCTTTTGGAGCTTGAAAAAAACCAAAACGCTCACTCCAGCGATGCCAATAATCACGATCTCGCAGGCCACGCATGAGCAGATGCAATAACAGCACAGGGGTGAGCAGGTAAATCGCAAGATTATATAAAATATGCATGGCTTAACTTGATAGGATTCCTGCGGGAGATTATATCACCTGCACTGTTAGCACATATCTGCTGAGCGCAAGAACAAATTATATGGCTTTGCAGAGTTCAAGATATACTAAGTGGATGGCTTCATCCTTTAATAACTGCCTTGCTCAGCTGGTGCATCACTGGGAAAATCACAGCGGCATCGCGGCAGAGCCTTTCCCTGAGGTCGCGCTGATGCGCTTGTTTAAAGCATCGCCTTGGGCTGCGGAAAAACTGACTCAACACCCTTATTGGCTAAGCGAGTTGTGGCCGCAACTGAAAACTCAAATAGCTCCTCAGAAAGATGAGCTGGAACGATTAGTTGCTGATGCCGGTCTCGATAGCGGGCTGCGAATTTTTCGCAATCGGCAGATGCTATCAATAATTTGGCGCGACTGTATTGAAGAATCCGGGCTGCAAGAAACCCTGCTGAACCTCAGCAGTTTGGCTGAACTATGTCTGCGATTTGCTCTCGATAATATCCGCAAACAACTTATAAAACAGCATGGCCAGCCTATTTGCGAGCAGGGCGATGAGGCCCATTTTGTGGTTCTGGCAATGGGTAAGTTGGGTGGCAGGGAACTTAATTTTTCATCAGATATTGATCTAATATTTTTCCATACTGGGCATGGCAAAACAACCGGCAATAAAATAGGGCAGGGCAAGATAAGCAATGAACAGTTTTTTAACCGGCTCGCGCAGCGATTGATTAAATGCCTATCGTCGATTCAAGCGGAAGGTTTCGTTTATCGCGTCGATACCCGCCTACGCCCGCATGGGCAATCCGGTCTGCTGGTGCCTTCTATAGGTGCCCTAGAGCAGTATTACCAGACCGAAGGCCGCGACTGGGAGCGTTATGCCCTGATCAAAGCGCGCCCGGTAGCTGGCGATATTGCTAGCGGCAACGATTTATTGGAACAGCTGCGACCCTTTATATATCGCCGTTATCTCGATTATGGGGCGATTGAATCCTTGCGAGAAATGCATCAGCTGATTGGTTTAGATGCCGCAAAAACAGGCCAAAAAAGTACGCTGGGCATTGATCTCAAACGCGGGCCAGGGGGTATCCGAGAGGCCGAGTTTTTTGTTCAGAGTTTCCAGTTATTGCGTGGTGGTCGCAACCCGGATTTACGCCACCCCGGTTTTTTGGCTACCCTTGCAGCACTGCTAGATCACCAATTGCTTGAAGTTGAAAGTGCTGAACTACTGTTAACCGCCTATAAATTTTTACGCCAACTGGAAAACCGACTGCAGGCATTGCATGATCAGCAAATACACCACTTGCCCTCCAATCCGCAAGACCAGCAGGCACTGACCAGTTCCATGCGCTTTTCCAGCTGGTTGGAACTTAGGCATGAACTGCAACAGCAGCAATCCGTTGTTCAGCAGTTATTTGACAGTTTATTTAGCAGCGAGGCGGTCGGTAATTCACAAGACCTGCGCTACCGGGCACTTATGAATGCCGACTGGCAAGCGGCGGGCATTTGCCTGGAAAGCGGTGAACTGCAAACTTTAGCGGACAAACTACAACAACTAGAATTGCTGCCTCTCAGCGCACGGGCACGGGGGCGCGCACAACGGCTACTTGCGCGGGTTCTTAGCATCAATCTAAAAACAGTTCTGAGTGCCCCGGTATGGAAAGATTTGCTTTCTTTTATTATCGCGGTAAGTCGTCGCAGCGCCTATCTAGCCCTACTTATAGAGCACCCACATGCTCTTAATCGGCTGTTAGCGTTGTTCACAACCAGTAGCTGGTTAGCCGCCGAGATTATTCGTTATCCGGTGCTGCTGGACGATTTAATCGACCCTAAAGTAAATCAACCCGCCAATGCTGAAGACATGCAAGTTAGCCTTCAACGGCTAGCTATGAATAGTGAGGACAATGAAGCCCTGCTGGAAAGCTTTAATCAATATAAACGCGGCCAGCAATTACGCATTGCCATAGCCGAACTCAGTGGCGAACTGAACAGCCAACGAGCACAGTATTTTTTATCGCAACTGGCTGACAGCATCTTGCAAGCCTGCTTGCAGACTGTCAGCAACACCCTTAAACAGCGCCATGGCGTAATTGACGGCCTGGTCTGGGCGGTGATTGCCTATGGCAGCCTCGGTGCCCGGGAAATGTCTTATAAATCCGATCTTGATCTGGTTTTCCTTTATCAGCTAAATGTCGAGGAAACTGATGCCCAACAGCAAATTTCCACGGGTGAAAAACCGCTTGGAGCTGAGCAATACGCCATCCGTACCGGTCAGCGCCTGATTGCGATGCTCACCACTCTGACACCGGCAGGCCGGCTGTATAGTGTCGATTCGCGGCTGCGCCCCAACGGTAAGGCCGGCACATTGGTAAGCCGCATCAATACTTTTGCCCGTTACCAGGAAAATGAAGCCTGGGTTTGGGAACACCAGGCACTGAGCCGCGCTCGCGCTGTATGCGGTAATTTGCGGGTGACCAATGCCTTCAATAACATTCGCACTCAGACTCTCAGTAAAAACCATCCATCCACAGCTACGCTGCGACAGGAAGTGCTTAGCATGCGCATGAAAATGCGTACGCAGTTGGATACCACTAGCTGTTATCAACAGCTGAAGCACCTGCCGGGAGGCCTGGGCGATATTGAGTTTATTGCCCAGTACGGCATTCTTGCAAATGCAGCTAAATATCCACAATTACTGCAGCCAACCGATACTTGCGGACAACTCCAGGCCCTTGGCCGATGTGGATTGATAGCGAGTGAAAGCATTAACCAATTAGTGGCCGCCTGGCAGCAGCTTAGCGGCAGCCGACAACAACTTACATTACAACGGTTAAGTTGCGAAACACTTGATCCGCAAGATATAGCCGCCATGACCGCGGTGAAAGGCCTGTGGCAATCATTAATGCTGGCGTAGTCGAGATGAGATTCCAGCTGGGGGTCGGGAAGACAAGTTATTTAATGAGCCGGGAGGGCAAATTTAATTTAACTGCTTTATTCAAACCCTAACAAGGCACCTCTTTTAATCAGTTCATCCGCAACCCTCCGCGCTTCCCGAATGGGTACAGCATTTTTCTCGAAACGCCTCAATTCATTCAATTGATGAATATAATTCTGCAATTTGCCACGCGCTGAATCGGCAGCCAATACCCTTACTGGACGGTCACTGGCACAGGCTTCAGCCAGCATATTGATAGAATCGCCGCTAACCCAAAATTCAGCGGCGCAGGCGAGGGCTGATCGATAGCCGCCGGCATCGTTACTTTCCACAAAACTGCGATCTGGGGCGTGCCTAGACCAAGCTTTAAGACTGCTCACGAGCGCTGCCGGTGTCCGTCTTGATGGACAAATAATAACTGGCAGCGGGTGCTGTTGGGCTTGATATAACCAGTCGTTCAGGTTGGATTCATCCCAACTCAGGTAATCTGTAGCGCCACCAAGCAATAAAGCTAGGCTCGGGTTGTCCCGGTTTAATGGCGGTGGTGTATTAACCAGAGAGCCAAGAAAATTAATAATATTAGGGCCCTGAAGATGATCATGCGAGGGAATAAGCAACCAATCCCAGTCGCGCTCAAGAGCCGCTACACTAACCACAGGGTTAAGGATTTGTATGCTGCATACATTAGCTCCAAACCGTTTCTTCAGCACCAGTGAACAAGCCGCAGCGCGGCGACCGCAACCAACAAGCAGGGTCGTCTGTGGTAGTTTGGTGAGCGCTTCGGCCGCCGCCAGCGAAAGCGGCTCAACCCGCAGGCGCGAGCTAGAATTATCCGTTGATGTTTTAATCTGTGCTTTAATTAGGGATGCCGCCAATGCGGCCGATTGATGCAGGTGACCTGCGCGCCCGTCATCCAGTAATAGGATAATTTTATCGTCACTAAAACAGTTTAAGTCTGGCGTATGAATGATTTATTCCCTTATCTTGTCTGCGGGCGTTAAAATAACAGATTATCGACTGGAGAAACTACCGTGGCCCACACAACCGATGCTAACAACCCGGACCTGATTCCTGCAAACACCCAGCAATCCTACCAGATTAGCCACGCTGACTTGCCATTGAGCTGCCCCATGCCGAATATGAAAATCTGGAATTCTCACCCGCGGGTGTTTTTGCCATTGGATGCAGAGGGTAAGGCCCACTGTCCTTACTGTGGCGCTGATTATAATCTTGCTTGAACCGCCAGCAATAACAGTAACAGGATAAGTCCTTGCATATTGTTCATTTGCTGGCGTCGATGCAAACAGGTGGTTCCGAACTGGTGGTGTTGGAGTTAGCCGCTGCCGCCGTCAAACAGGGTCACCAAGTCACTGTGTTTTCAGCCGCCGGGGATCTGTGTCCACGGCTACACGCTAGCGGTGCTGAGCATCTGCACTGGCCCGTGGGTAAAAAAAACCTGCATACCCTCAAGTTAATCCGGCGCCTGACCACATGGCTGGAAGAAAACCCTGCCGATATCCTGCACGCCCATTCCCGCCTGCCTGCTTGGATTGCATGGAAGGCTATTCAAGCTCTGCCACAGCAACAACGCCCGCATTTTATTACCAGCGTACATGGGCATTACTCGGTCAGTAAGTACAGCGCCATAATGACCTATGGAGAAAAAATTATCGCGGTGTCTGGCAGTATAGCGCGCTATATCTGTAAGAATTATCCGCAGGTTAATGACGCTAAGATTGTTGTGATTCCACCCGGTGTAGATCACCTTATATTCAACCCACAGCACAAAAACAGCCCCGCCTGGACGACCGCCTTTAACGCTGAGTTTCCGAGTGTGGCTGACCGCCGACTGTTGATGTTACCGGGGCGAATTACCCGCCTAAAAGGGCATAAATGTTTTGTCCGTCTGCTCGCTGGGCTAATCGCTGCCGGCGAAAATGTACACGGCCTAATTGTCGGCCCGATGTCGGCCGGTAAACAACATTATCTGGATGAAATTTCAGAACTGGCACTGGATCTAGGGATTAGCGAGCACCTCGACTATGCCGGTAATCGCGAAGACATGGCTGATTTAATGCTACGAGCCGACCTAGTGCTGAACCTCTCCATCAAGGCTGAAGCCTTTGGCCGTACCGTCAACGAAGCGCTTAGTGTTGGCACCCAGGTAGTTGCTTGGGATCGCGGTGGCGTAAGTGAACTGTTGGGTGAGTTATTTCCTCAGGGGCGGGTTGAGCCGGGTAACGAATCTGACCTGTTGAAAACCTGCACTAAACTACTACGACAGCCTGAAGCTATTAGTAATAATCAGGCCTACAGCCTGGCGGTGACTAATTCAGCCACCCTTGATCTGTACACGGAGCTCTGCCAATGATAGCCGCCGGCTACCAAAAAAACCCCTGGTGGGCAGCTGTGTTGATTGCCGCCTACCCCATGTTACTGCCATTTTCTAGAACGGCAGAGCTGCCACTCAGCATACTGGCAATCACCGGTATGGTATTGCTTTGGCGACATGGGCGCGCGATCAAACATTGGCCTACATCACGCGCCTTACTGTTGGTGTTTTTATGCATGTGGCTGCCCATGCTTGTATCCTCAGTAGATGCCTTTAATCCCCCAGGATCCTGGTATCACAGCCTAGTGTCTCTGCGATTTTTCTTTGCCGCTTTAGCCATGGCTTGGTTATCTCGATTCAGCGCGGTACGCGAACGCGCTATGTTATTAATATCGCTGGTGTTGGGTTTTTGGGTAGTCGACAGCCTAATACAATTTATTGTTGGAGTGGATTTGCTCGGCTTCCCGAACACTGCCGACCGCCTCAATGGTCCTTTCGGGATGCGCCATTTCCGCCTCGGTATGATTCTTGCTGTATTTTCACCGATTTTATTCGAGCAGGTACGCCGCAGCTGGGGTGGTCGTGGCTTGCTGATAGTTATACCATTGACAGTATTTGTGGTGATTCTAAGCGGGGTGCGTTCCGGTTGGGTGATTATCGCGCTGGCCGTGCCAGCATTTCTGTTCTGGGCAGCTCGACGAAATAAATGGCCGCTGCTGCGCCTCAGCGCGATCAGCATTACCGCTGCAGTTTTACTACTAAGCCTGGCCTGGGTGAGTTCGCCATTGGTCCAGCAGCGCATTGAACTTAGCATGGGTCTGGGTTCCGGTGATATGCGAGCCACCGACTACGCCTTGTCCAACCGCATACCTATCTGGCAAACCTCCCTGCGAATATTCAAAGCCTACCCGCTGATTGGCGTTGGCGGGGATAGCTACCGAGAGGCCTATGTGGTCTACGCTGCTGATGACGACCCGCATGTGGCTACCAATGGCATTGGCGGCTATCATGCGCATAACCTGATTCTGGAGGTTTTGTCAGTTACCGGCTTGCTTGGCCTGCTGGGCTTATTGTTAGCCAGCCGCATTATGTATCGCCTATGGAAACAGGCAGATGCTGCTTCACGCCAGTCTATGCTGCCGTTTGCGCTGGCATTAGTGCTACTGATGTTGCCGTTTAATTCGCACTTTTCCCACTATGGTACTTTTCTGTCCTCGGTCAGCTGGTGGTTGCTCGGGCTGTGGATGGGTGCCTTCCGCCGGCGCGAATAAACATGCCATCTATCAGCAACAAGGTTCACCTCAGTGCGGTAATCACTACTTTCAACAATGCAGCCACATTGGCGCGCTGTTTAGCCTCGTTGAATCTAAACGGACTGCCGTTGACAGATGAAATATTGGTGCTCGATTCCGGCAGCACAGATAATAGCGTTGCCATTGCCACAAGTCACGGCGCCAAAGTTGAAACTAAAGCCTTCAGCAATTACAGCGAACAAAAAC
Source organism: Lysobacterales bacterium (assembly GCA_021648045.1). GTDB lineage: Bacteria > Pseudomonadota > Gammaproteobacteria > Xanthomonadales > SZUA-36 > SZUA-51. The sequence goes on along the minus strand of JAKITM010000011.1, from coordinate 16,357 downwards.
AACACGCAATTGAGCTGGCAGAGCACGACTGGGTATTGTTACTAGACGCGGATGAGTGGTTGTCGCAAAAGCTGCGCGAACGCCTGCAGCAATGGCGACAACAGCCACCAAGTGCTGATGCCTACCGCCTGCAGCGGCGTGAGTGGCTGCTGTGGCAATGGCAACACAAATGGAGCAAACCCGTCACCCCGATTCGCCTGTTTGACCGCAGAACAAGCCGAATGAATAGTGTGCCGGTACACGCAGCTTTGGTTTGTGATGGGCAAGTGGATACGCTGAAAGCAGCACTTCTGCACACGGGTGAAGCTGACATCCATACAAAAGTTGAGAAAATTAACGAATATTCCAGTGGCCAGGCCGAGTGGCGAGGATCACGCCAGTTTCTGCGCCTGCGGATGCTGGTATATCCCGGGTTTGCTTTTTGGCGTGAATACCTGCTGAGACGACAGTTTTTAAATGGCTGGGCGGGCTTTATTGCTGCCCGTAGTGCGGCCTTTTACGCCTTTCTCAAGTATGCCAAAGCCTATGAGTTAACGCGGAAAGAGCAGGACGATTAATCAAGAATAAAAGGGCGGATCACCCGGGGGTCGGGTTTTAAAACGCCGATGAATCCACCAGTATTGTTCCGGTGCCATGCGAATCATTTGCTCACATACCGCGTTAACTTGTTGTAAGTCTTTTTCATCATCCCCAGTGAAAGCATCCATAGGCGGAAGTATTTCCAGGTGAAAGCGATTGCCGGGCAGGCGTATAGGCATCATTGGGATAACCACCGCTTTGCCGGCTTTAGCTAGGCGCAGAGGGGCGGTCATGGTGGCTGTTTGAATGCCAAAAAACGGAACGAATAAGCTTTGTTCACCGCGCATATCCATATCTGCGGTATACCAAAGCGCCCCGCCTTCGCGCAGGTATCGCATCGCTGTGCGCACATCGCGTTTTTTGATCATGTAAACAGATTTGTGCGTACGCACCCGCAGTGCCATGTATTCCATTACCGGGTTTTTATGCGGCCGATAAATGGCGCCAATAGGGGTTTTTGCGGTTAACAGACCCGAGCCAATTTCCATACAAGTGCTATGCACACTTAGCAACAGGATGCCTTTGCCTTCACGCTGGGCGGCCTCAATATGCTCGAAGCCTTGAATGCTACCAATATGCTTAATAAACGCCCGAGATCGCCACCAAACATAAACCGTTTCGCCCGGCATACTCGCTAACGCCGTCAGGTTTTGATCCAGCATCTCGGCTCTTTCCTGCAGGCTTTTATCGGCAAAGCAGGCGGCAATGTTTTGTTCAATAATGCGCAGCCTTTTTTTCATAAAAATTTTAATTAATGGTTTAAGGCTACGGCTCAGCGCCATTCCCAGCGTAAATGGCAGCCGCGAATATAACCACGAAAGCCCCAGCAACAGCCAGCTCAACCAATGCTTTGGGTACAGCAAAGGTTTAAGTGGTGGTAGCGGGGCACTTTTCACGGGTGGTTTCATTGCACTATTGTCGGGGATTTTTGCTGTAACTGCTAGGTTTTTCCCCATGCCCGGAAGGGTGGGCATTTATGCCCACGCGTAAAAGCCAGTCAAGCCGAATTTATTTCCCAAGTATTTATGATTCCGTTGCGTGGGCATAAATGCCCACCCTACAAAAGAGCAATAAAAAACCCTGCCGGAGCAGGGTTTTTAGCTTTATGAGAGCAGGACTCAGCGAATGAATTCGCTTACATCATGCCGCCCATTCCGCCCATGCCACCCATTCCGCCCATATCAGGCATCGCAGGAGCTGCTGCATCACTTGGAAGTTCAGCAATCATGGCTTCGGTGGTAATCATCAAACCAGCAACCGAGCCCGCGTTCTGCAATGCAGCACGGGTTACTTTGGTCGGGTCGAGAATACCAGCTTCAATCATGTCGACATATTCGTCAGTGGCGGCGTTGTAACCGTAGTTGCCTTCACCAGCCAGAACCTGATTAAGAACAACTGAACCTTCGCCGCCAGCATTGGCAACGATTTGGCGCAGAGGTTCCTGCAGGGCACGGCGGGTCAGGGCGATACCAACATTCTGGTCGTCGTTATCGCCTTTGAGGCTTACCAGAGTATCGGCGGCACGAACCAGAGCAACACCACCACCCGGAACTACACCTTCTTCTACCGCAGCACGAGTTGCGTGCAGAGCATCTTCAACCCGAGCTTTTTTCTCTTTTAACTCAACTTCAGTTGCCGCACCAACCTTGATAACCGCAACACCGCCAGCCAGTTTGGCTACGCGTTCTTGCAGTTTTTCACGGTCATAATCGGAACTGGCTTCTTCAATCTGTGCACGAATCTGGGTAACCCGAGTTTCGATATCAGCAGTTTCACCAGCGCCATCAATAACGGTAGTGTTTTCTTTGTTGATGTGAACTTTCTTAGCCGAACCCAGATCTTCGAGGGTGGCTTTTTCTAAGGACAGACCAACTTCTTCTGAAATCACAGTAGCGCCGGTAAGAATGGCGATATCTTCGAGCATGGCTTTACGCCGATCGCCGAAACCAGGTGCCTTAACTGCAGTAACTTTAACGATACCGCGGATATTGTTGACTACCAATGTTGCCAGAGCTTCACCTTCAACATCTTCTGCAATAATCAGCAAAGGACGACCGGCTTTAGCTACGCCTTCGAGTACCGGCAGCAACTCACGAACATTAGAAATTTTCTTGTCATGCAGCAGGATAAACGGCGATTCCAGATCAGCAGACATAGTGGCCTGATCGGTGGCGAAGTAAGGTGACAGATAACCGCGGTCAAACTGCATACCTTCAACGATATCCAATTCGTTGTCGAGGGCTGAACCGTCTTCAACGGTTATCACGCCTTCTTTACCTACTTTAGCCATTGCATCGGCAATAATCTTACCAATTTCGACATCAGAGTTGGCTGAAATTGAACCTACCTGTGCAATTGCTTGGTTATCGGCACAAGGGGTAGACATTTCTTTCAAGCTGGCAACCACTGCAATCACGGCTTTATCGATACCGCGTTTGAGATCCATCGGGTTCATGCCGGCAGCAACAGCCTTGAGGCCTTCCTGCAACAGTGCTTGAGCCAGTACGGTGGCTGTTGTGGTGCCGTCACCGGCGATGTCGGAGGTTTGTGATGCAACTTCCTTGACCATCTGTGCGCCCATGTTTTCGAGCTTATCTTCCAGCTCAATTTCTTTGGCTACTGATACACCATCTTTGGTTACGGTCGGGGCACCAAAACTCTTGTCGAGTACAACATTACGACCTTTAGGGCCAAGGGTAACCTTGACTGCGTTGGCTAATATATTAACACCGGCAAGCATACGCTTACGGGCGTCTTCTCCAAAACGAACTTCTTTTGCGCTCATTCTCTTAATTCCTCAATTCTTGTTGATTAAAATAGCTAAACTAATGTTTACAGATCGATAACAGCGATAATGTCGTCTTCACGCATTACCAGCAGTTCTTCGTCGTTTACTTTAACTTCAGTACCGGAATATTTTCCGAACAACACTTGATCACCAACTTTCAGGTCAAGGGCACGAACATCTCCGTTTTCCAGGATTTTGCCATTACCAACAGCCAGGATTTCACCCTTCATTGGTTTTTCTGTTGCCGAACCAGGAAGAGCGATACCACCGGGGGAAATCAGCTCTTCTTCCACTCTTTTGACGATTACACGATCGTGCAAAGGACGAATATTCATTGAAAGTCTCCAAATTGAATTAATAGTCTAGAAAAAAATCGCTCACCGGCAATTAAACCACCTACGAGCAAAAACCTATCACCAAAGTCAATAAATCAAACTTTAGCGTGGTAACAGACAACAAATGGGGTTTAGACAGGCTAATTCAAGGTATGGGAGGATAAATATGCAAGAAATCGACGTAAATATTCGAAAGCAGGGATATAACCGGTCAAACTGCTGTCCTAATGGCAGCTTTGCCAAATGGCGGATGACTGCTTGCCGGCTAAACAATGGGCAGGATATGGCGTAAAATGCGCTGTATTGTAATTAAGACGCTGTGTGGGCCATTGTACAGGTTCGTGTCAGATTAAATATACCAAGAGAAGCCACTACATGCTGAAGTCCCGATTCAACATTTTTAAATCGTTACCGTTATTGCTGTTGACCGCGAGTCTATTGCTGGCCGGTAATGCCCTGGCAATAAATCCCGATGAATTGCTGGATTACGACGAGGCTTTTTCACCCACAGTCACGGTACTTGATGACAATACGCTTGGGGTAAGTTTCAACATTCAGCCCAAATATTATATGTACCGTCGGTTTTTGGCCCTCAGCACTGATACGCCCGAGGTCGAATTAGCAGCGCCCGAAGTCACTCCAGGGGTTACGAAATTCGATGATTTACTGGGTGAAGAAGTAGAAACCTGGGGACAAAAGATGGTGATGACAGTTGCCATCACCAAACGACCTGATGCTGCTACTGAATTCCAGCTCAAGCTACGCACCCAAGGTTGCCTTGAGAGTGTGCTTTGTTATCCACCCACAATTCAACAGCTGATGGTGCAGTTGCCCGCAATTGCTACGCCCATCAACCTACCATTAACTACTCCTTCTGGTCTGGACGGGTTATTGGGGCAAAGCAACGGTTTTACCGGTGCTAAAGGCGCGGCATTGCAGCCCGACCAGGCCTTTGTATTTGAGGCGCTGGCACTAGACGCTAAGCAATTGCTGCTGCGTTTTACCCCTGAACCCGGATATTACTTATACAAAGACATGTTTAAGTTCCGGTTGGAGTCTGCCGGGGATATCAACATTATCAGCAGCCAGCTACCAACTGGCAAAATCAAAGACGACCCGGAATTTGGCATGGTTGAAGTTTACTTCGATCAAGTTGAGGTGCCGGTAAAACTTAGCCGTCCGGTCGGGCCGGCAACACCGCTAATAATTATTGCTGATTTCCAGGGCTGCCGTGACGGGGATATTTGTTATCCGCCGATGCAACATAGCCTCAGCGTTGAGTTACCGGCAGCAACTACCGCCAGTGTTGCCGATGTAGCCACTGCGCTATCTACCCCGCTAGTTGATGCACCACCCGTCGCCGAACAGGACAAGCTGGCGAAATTGTTATTAGACCACCCCTGGCAAGCCATGTTGGCCTTTCTTGGTCTGGGTTTATTATTGGCATTTACGCCTTGTGTTTTTCCGATGGTGCCGATACTCTCCGGAATCATCGCCGGCGAGGGTGACAAAATAACTACTCGTAGAGCCTTTGTCCTATCGCTGGTTTATGTGCTGGCAATGGCGCTTACCTATACTGTTGTCGGTATTATTGTCGGCCACTTTGGTAAAAACTTGCAAGCGGTCTTCCAGAACCCTTGGATACTCAGCGGCTTTGCCGGCGTTTTTGTATTGCTATCACTTTCCATGTTTGGGTTTTACGAATTACAACTGCCCGCCCGTTTGCAAACCAAACTCAGCGAAATGAGCAACCGACAGGAAGGCGGTAAATTAACCGGTGTCGCGATTATGGGTTTCCTCTCCGCTCTGATAGTCGGTCCCTGTGTAGCCCCGCCGCTAGCCGCCGCAATTATTGTTATTAGTGATTTCGGCGACGCATGGCTCGGTGGTGGTGCCTTATTTGCAATGTCGATAGGTATGGGTATCCCGCTGATTATTATCGGCACTTCAGCCGGTAAACTACTACCGCGCGCTGGCGCCTGGATGGATGCAGTTAAGGCTGTTTTCGGTATCGGCTTACTTGGCATGGCAATTTGGATGCTGGAGCGCATCCTCCCGGGTGGCGTGATTATGTTCCTCTGGGGCACTTTGCTGCTGACTTCAGGCGTTTACCTGAGTGCACTGGAGCCGTTGGCCCGACCCATTAGCGGCTGGCAAAAATTGTGGAAATCTTTGGGTGTCATATTGTTGTTAATCGGTTCGCTTCAACTTATTGGCGCGCTTGCCGGTGGCGATGACTGGTCGCGGCCGCTGGCCAGCCTCAAGGGTTCCGGCAGCGCCCAAACAGAAACTAGCCACCTGCAGTTTCGACCGATAAAAACCATTGCAGATATTGATGCGGCGATAATACAGGCCAATGCTCAGGGCAAAACCGTGATGTTGGACTTTTATGCCGACTGGTGTATTGAGTGCAAGCGCATGGAACGAAACGCTTTTTCTGATGCTGATGTACAAGCGGCACTCACCAACACGGTGCTGCTGAAGGCGGATGTTACCGCAAATGATGCCACCGATGAAGCGCTGATGAAGCATTACGGGATCATCGGCCCGCCGGCTATTTTGTTCTTTGACCTTAAGGGTAATGAGATTAAAAACTATCGCATGGTGGGGTATATGTCCGCGAGTGACTTTTTGGCACACACCAATGCTGCCCTTGGTCAGCGCTGAATATTATGCGTAAAACTGAGTTTATATTGATGCTTCTTGTGGCTGTAATTATGGCGGCGGGCGGCTTTGCCTTGGCTAATTATTTTAATCGTGATGTGCCAATAGCGCCGACAACGACAAAAATTGTTGCCGACCTTACCGGCAAACCTACCCCGGATTACCGCCTTGGAAGCCTTACCGGCTCTGTTTTCAAGCCTGAGGATTTTAACGGGCAAGTTGTTCTGTATAACTTTTGGGCCACTTGGTGCAGCCCCTGCGTAAAAGAAATGCCAATGTTACAGCGCGTCCACGATGACTATTCGGCACAGGGATTCACAGTAGTGGGAATTGCGCTTGATGAAGTGCTGGCAGTGCGTGAATTTACCACCAAGCTGAGCATTCACTACCCGATATTGATTGGTGCAGATGATGTGATGCGGGTAAACCGTGATTTTGGTAATACCAGCGGTGCTCTACCATACTCGGTATTAGTTGACCGCAAGGGAATCGTGCGCTGGTGGGATTGGGGTATTGTCGAAGAAGATGAGTTAATCACGCGTATCGAGGAATTACTTTAAGCCTGCCAGACACCAGCTAATTTTCACCATACGGTGGCGAACTGTTTACATCTTCGCTTAATTGCGTCAAAATCCCTCTCTTACTGTTATTAGCACAGAAATCTTATGGCGCATATTTTATTACTCAACGGCCCGAACCTAAACCTGCTGGGACAACGCGAACCTGAGCACTATGGTCAGCGTTCACTTAGCGAGTTAGTTAAGCAGATGCAGGAGTTTGCAGAAAACTGCGGGCATCAACTCGGGCACTTGCAAGCCAATGCCGAGCACCTGTTGCTTGAGGCCATTCATCAGGCAGGTAGGGACGGGGTTGACTATATTATCTTTAATCCGGCTGCATTTACACATACTTCTGTGGCACTGCGGGACGCTTTATGTGCCGTAGATATCCCTTTTGTTGAAGTACACCTTTCTAATATTCAGGCCCGCGAAGACTTCCGTAAACAATCGTACTTTTCCGATATCGCCATGGGTACCATCACGGGCTTTGCCGGCGATAGCTATTTGCTGGCTTTACAGGCTGTCATTAATCGCATGGAAGTAAACGAGTGATACACCTACCCAACGGCTGCATCAGTGCGCACAACCAATAGCAAACAATAGAAAACTAATAGGCAAAAACATGGACTTACGCAAAATTAAAAGCCTGATCGACCTGCTGGAAAATTCCAGCCTGGCAGAGCTTGAAATCATTGAAGGTAAAGAATCAGTACGCCTGACCCGGCAATCTTCCAATGTACCGGTAGCTGCAGTTGCGGCACCCGTTGCAGCTACTCCCGTTGCTGTCGAGGCCAGCGCGCCAGTTGCAGCAGTTGATGAAATCCCTGAAATCCCAGAAAACGAATTGGTGCGTTCACCAATGGTAGGTACTTATTATGCCTCCTCCACACCAGACGCTGAAGCTTTTGCTAAAGTTGGTCAGCAAATTTCTGTAGGTGATCCCCTGTGCATTATTGAAGCCATGAAAATGTTCAATCAAATCGATGCCGAAGTCAGCGGTACTATCATCTCAGTACTGGTTGAGAACGGCCAGCCGATTGAATTTGATGAACCTTTGTTCGTCATTCGCTGAGGATAACAAACATGCCTGTTTTTGAAAAGGTTGTTATCGCCAATCGCGGCGAAATTGCACTGCGTATCCTTCGCGCTTGTGAAACCATGGGGATTAAAACTGTTGCCGTTCACTCAACCGTAGATCGTAACCTGAAGCATGTCGGTATGGCAGATGAGTCGGTTTGCATTGGTCCGGCATCATCGACCGATTCTTATCTGAGCATACCCGCCATTATTGCCGCTGCTGAAGTTACCGATGCAGTCGCTGTACACCCTGGTTATGGTTTTTTGGCAGAAAACGCCGACTTTGCCGAACGCCTGGAAGAAAGCGGCTTTGTTTTTATTGGCCCGCGCCCTGAAACCATTCGCCTAATGGGTGATAAAGTTTCAGCGATTCGCGCCATGCAGGAAGCCGGCGTACCTTGTGTTCCGGGGTCTGATGGGCCGCTGGGTGATGATCCAGAAGCAAGCCTGCGCATTGCTGAACGCATTGGCTACCCTATTATTATTAAGGCATCCGGTGGTGGTGGTGGTCGCGGTATGCGGGTAGTCCATACCGAAGCCCGCCTGATCAATGCCATTACCTTGACCCGCCAGGAAGCGGGTACTGTTTTCGGCAATCCGGAAGTGTATATGGAAAAATACCTGATGAATCCTCGGCATGTCGAGATTCAGGTATTGGCTGATACATTAGGCAATGCGATTCATTTAGGTGAGCGGGATTGCTCCATGCAACGCCGACACCAAAAAGCTCTGGAAGAATCACCCGCACCCGGAATTACCCCCGAACAACGCGAAGCCATCGGTGCAGTCTGTGTCGCGGCTTGCAAGCGGATTAATTATCGCGGTGCCGGTACTTTTGAGTTTCTTTATGAAAACGAGGAATTCTATTTTATTGAAATGAACACCCGGATTCAGGTAGAACACTGTGTGACTGAACAAGTCACCGGGGTGGATTTAGTCACCGAGCAAATCCGTATAGCCGCCGGCCTGCCCCTGAGCTATACCCAAGACGATATTCAAATTCGCGGCCATGCAATTGAGTGCCGAATTAACGCTGAAGATGCCGAAAGCTTTATTCCCTCACCTGGCGTGGTGCAGTATTTCCATGCGCCCGGCGGTCCTGGCATCCGCATAGACACCCATCTTTATGACGGTTATCGGGTGCCACCAAATTATGACTCCATGATCGGCAAGTTAATTGGTTATGGGGCTAACCGTGAAGAATGTATAGCCCGGCTTAAAGTTGCTCTGGATGAAATGGTTCTGGAAGGCATTAATACCAATATCCCGCTGCATAAATGGGTGCTGCGTGATGAAGGCTTTAAGCGCGGCGGTTTTAACATCCATTACCTAGAAAAGCGTCTAGCAGAACGCGCTGAAGCAAAATAACTAACCGGCATATACACAAATGAATTGGCTTGAAGTTCGCATTGAAATACGCGAATCTCAGCTCGAAGCGCTGGAAAACCAGTTGCTTGAGCTTGGTGCGCTTGCGGTCACTCTGACCGATAGTGAAGACCACCCACTACTGGAACCCGGTGTTGATCAAACCCCGCTGTGGCCTAAATTAACCGTGACTGGTTTGTTCCCAGGTGAGACCAAAAAAAAACCCATCACCAATCACCTAAACCGCCTGAGTTTTATCCAGCATGCCAGTGATATTAGTTTTTCCAAGCTGCAGGATCAAGCCTGGGAACGCAGCTGGATGACACGCTTTAAAACCATGCGTTTTGGAAAAAACCTGTGGATTGTTCCCAGCACCACGGCGAAATCAGAATACCCTAGCGATCCTGAGGCAGTTATTATTCAGCTGGATCCCGGCCTAGCTTTCGGTACCGGCACCCACCCGACCACAGCGCTGTGCTTGGAATGGATTGATGCACAGGACTTTAGCGGTAAAGTTGTTATCGATTACGGTTGTGGCTCGGGAATTCTAGCAATTGCTGCCGCACTTAAAGGTGCGAAAATGGTTTACGCCATTGATAATGACCCGCAGGCGATTCTGGCTACCAATGAAAACGCCCGCAGAAACAATGTCTGCTCACAAGTTATCGCCGGTATGCCAGAACTTGAAACCCCGCCAGCAGATATCCTCTTAGCCAATATTCTTGCTCTGCCATTAATCGAAATGGCAGCGCAGCTTGTCGGACGACTCAAGCCGCACAGCCCCATTGTGCTTTCCGGAATTCTTGAGGAACAGCAAGCGCAAGTGGTTGCGGCCTATCGGGGGCTTTGCAGCAGCATAGACTGCCAAAGTAATGAGGAATGGATCAGGTTAGCCGCTATTACCCAGTGACTCTCCGAGTAAAAGGTTGAGTGCCTAGGCGATAATATCTGCGACTCGCTCAAATAATTCAATATCCAGCGCATTGGCCTGAATAACCTGTTCTAGCTCAGCGCTTGAAACACCATCCTGCGGGTCACTGTTGGCAGCGTTTTTATGCGGAATTTGATATGCAGACCAACCTAGTCGCGTTGTAGCAGCGCATACAAACGCCTCAAATTGCTCTACTTTTCCGACCAATGCAAACTGGCGCAAACGATCTTCCGCTTTTTCCATATCGGCACCGCAAGGCTCGCCATCTATACCCGCCAGCCGCCGAACAAACAGGTTTCGGTAGTGGCGTGCCTGTGGGTTTTCACACATTTCACTGAGGCCATCTTGACTGTTGATAAGTTTCTGTAAGGGGTGTTTATACCTGCGGATATGTCGATAATTTGAGAGGAACCTGCTTACAGGGTCACGCAATAAAGTTATATAACTACACTTCCGATCGGCTAACTGGCGGTGTAAACCGTAATACATATGCCCATGCAGGCAATTTATACCCTCATCGGGTGAGTTAAAGGCCTGTGGATCATCTGGATAACCCGGATCATAAAGCTGAAATGCCAGACCATACTGTTGTCGTAACAGAACTTCCATTGAAGTACCGCCACATTTTTCCATGTGCATGGAGATTAACATCGGCATATTGCTCTACTCATCCTGCTTAAATTCTGAATTCAAAAATGCTGAGTACTGGCCCCAGAGTTGCCAGGCTGCGGAGTCATGCCGAATAAACGGATCAAAAAATGCCGCAAGTTCTTGAATAGATTCCTTCAGGCTTGATTCCTGAGTAATGGGTGTACCGATGTGCAGCTGCCTGCGACCTGTCGCAAAATCAACAATCATCACATAAGGCACAACCGGCCGGTCGAGCTGTTTGGCCAGCGCAACAACGCCGTTAACAAAATAGGTTGGGCGGCCCAAAAACTCCACATGGAAGGCATTTATGTTTTTCCCCTTGGGCACATCAATCATTGAAAGCTGATTATTGCCCGCAGCTAGGCTTGCCTTAAAACGTTCTGTAAAGCCTTTCCCCGTGTAGGTGACGGCAGCTCCCTGGGCGCGTAACACGGCTTTTTCATAAGCCTTTAAATACACTTGCATAGGCCAGGAAAAGGCTTTTTGCCATTCATCAAAAGGCCGCATAATTAAGGAAATAGGGCAGGCATTCACGCGGATATGCCGTAATGCCCAAAAACCCGCGCCAAAATGCATGCTGTTGGCAATAAACGGGGTGTTTTTCGGCCACTCACCAAAAACATCGATGTGCCGCAGCATCCAACTGTCACTGCGAAACCTGCTCAACCACGGGTCCACCGCATCAATGATTTTATACATCCTGAAGTGTCGGCACCAGACTTCATCAGCAACAAACTGGCCTGTTTTTTGCGCGCCGGCGACCGCTTGTCGAGTTTCTCTCTTGAATAACCAACTGAAACGCGACACTATTCGCGCTAGCCGGAAAAACAGCCGCCAGGGCATGATCACTGCCAATGCCGGAAGCACAATCAAGCCGGTTATCTGCCCGCGCAAACGAATCATGATGCTGGCAACGAAGCGGCAAATGCGCCATCTAAAATTGCGTCAAACTGCTGTGGGGTTTGCCAGTCACGGCCACAGACATAACGCGGAATGTTCCAGCGGCTTGATGCCAGCGTCACATGCGCAGGCTGGGTGCTAAATGCTGCACGAATGCAGGTTCTGCTGATATTTTCCGGCAGGTAAGTGTCGCGCATATAGACACTGGCCGCGCCATAGGGATAGGCAAAATACTGTGGTTTTACACCGCCGCAGCCATTGGCAATAACTTGACCGGCACGATAAACCTGTAATTCACACTTGTCTAAGGAATCAATACTTACAAAGCGCGCATGCGGCAGCTTTTCTCCGAGCACATCCGGTTGCATATTATGTAGATGATCCCAGCCATGGCTCTGGACATCAATGATACCTTCGGCTTTTACGGCTGCCCACCAGTCTGCTTGCATCCAGCCTAAGCCGAACAATGACTCCCGGTCCATTTGTTCGCGCACGGCTGCATCGGCGAGCACAAAAGTTGTTGCCCGAACCTGGTGTGGCGTATCAACTGGTTGCTGTTTGCGAAAGTCTTTAAGGATGCTTAAAAAAGAAGACTGCAGACCATATCCTGGGACTATCTCATCACTGATTTCCAGTTTGCAGCCATCATCGAAAGTGATACACACAGCATCATCCAAGCTGCCGTCATCAATATCAGCAAGTAACCAGTCGACCAGCGTCGTCAGGCCGATCAAGCGTTTGCCGTGATTGCGCAGGCTTTCTAGATCGGCTTTTAATGCAACATGATCGTTTTCACCATAGCGGTTGCTACGGATGTTTTGTGAATGATAGGTAAGTATCGGGCAGCTCAAAATGCCAACCTATCAGTTAACTTGCGGCTTAGTGCACTCAAAATACATATAAGTCGCATTTTCCGGGGATCTTACATCGAGGCCAGCAAGTGCTTCTGGCCCGGCCTGTTGATAAGCCACTTGCTCAGCCTCGAAGCCGCAGCTGTTGAGAACTTGTAACAAGCTACGATTATCGTAAACGAAATTATGTAAATCGCGGATGCCGATATTAACAACTTCTGCGCTGGTTCCAAGCTGCAATGGAATTTTAACTTCCCGTTTCCACAACTCGGCAAGCTTGTTTTCGCCAGTGCGCGCATCCTCCAGATAGGCTTCCAGCAAGCGTAGTAAATCCGGTGATAACAAGCGCATCACCCCAGCGGGCTTAAGAATACGGAAGCACTCACTGAGGAAATGCCTGCCATCAGCAAGCGAGAACTGGCACAACACGCCCTCGCTATGAATATAGTCCACGCTGTTATCATCGAAAGGAAAGCGCTGGCTTAAGTCGGCAACAATCTGCGGATTGAAGTCTGGGTTGTAGTCGACATTAATCCAACCCGGTAACAGGTTCGGGCCACTGCCGAGGTGTACTTTCACAAATTCCTGCATATTATTATATAGCTACCTGAATCAACAACTCAGCAACTAGAAATTGGGTTGATCCGGCGCGTTTTTAAACCGCTCTCTAGATTCTAAAATTTCCGCACGAGCAGCTTCAACCCCTTGCCAACCACCAATTTTTACCCATTTACCGCGTTCTAAATCTTTATAGTGATCAAAGAAGTGCGAGATGGTATCCAGCAACATCTCCGGCAGATCGCGCACATCGTTCACATACCGATAGTAGCCGGTGACACTGTCTACCGGTACGGCAATAATTTTGGCATCATCACCCGCTTCGTCTTCCATATGCAAAACACCCACCGGGCGGCAATTGATGATGGAGCCAGGCACCAGCGGCATAGGCATTGCCACCAATACATCTACCGGATCGCCGTCGCCGCAAAGGGTATGCGGTACATAGCCATAATTACACGGGTAGTGCATGGCTGTTTTTAGCATGCGATCGACAAATATAGCGCCGGATTTTTTATCGACTTCATACTTAATCGCCGGGCTGTTCATGGGGATTTCAACAATTACATTAATATCATTCGGGATATCGTTACCGGCAGGTACCAGATTAAAGCTCATGGGGTAATCCTTGTAAAAAAGAGTGAATTATTCGAGTGAATTATACTGCCTCGCTAAGCTTTCAACCACTTTAAACGTTGAAACAATTGCTGATTCTTTCACTTATGCCTACAATAGCATGGTTTTATCACATATCGGCCTCTGCTACCGGGTGGTCGATACCTACAACTATTAAAATTGAGAGAGAGGATATGACACAAGAACTCATCCCACCCTTACTCGGGGTTATCGGTCTTATAGCCGCACTATTTATTTACCTGTCGATGAAAGCAAACCCGGCAGGTGAAGGTAAAGTAGCCGAGATTGCCGCTGAAATTCATAGCGGCGCTATGGTCTTTATGAAGCGCGAGTACAGCGTTATGGGTGCCTTTGCGCTACTTATTACCATCGCTCTGTTTTACTTTTTCCCCACTTGGCACACCGCGGTTGCTTATGTAGTTGGCGCGCTGGCATCAGCCTCCGCAGGCTACATCGGCATGTACGCTGCGACTAAAGCTAATGTGCGCACAACCGTTGCAGCAGCCGAAAAGGGTGAAGCAGCAGCTTTATCCATCGCATTTTTCGGGGGTTCCATTATGGGCCTGACCGTTGCGGCAATGGGTCTGCTCGGCTTGGGTCTTTTGTATTATTTCTTCGGTTCCGACCCACAACATGCAGAGGCCATTCACGGCTTTGGTATGGGCGGATCAACTGTAGCTCTGTTCTCGCGAGTTGGCGGCGGCATCTTCACCAAAAGTGCAGATGTTGGTGCAGACCTTGTGGGCAAAATTGAAGCGGGCATCCCTGAAGATGATCCGCGTAACCCCGGTGTAATTGCTGATAATGTCGGTGATAATGTCGGTGATGTTGCCGGTATGGGCTCGGATATTTTCGAATCCTATGTTGGCTCGATGATTGCCACCATCGCCATTGCAGCAGGAATAGGCAGCAGTATACTTGGCGCGCAAAGCGACCTGATGTTTTTACCGCTGGCATTGGCCTCGGTGGGTATGATTTGCTCAATTTTGGGTATTTTGTTGGTGCGGGCGTTGTCATCTAAAGAACCTGCCAATGCTTTGCGTTACGGTACCTTTAGTGCAGCGGTAATTTTCATTATTGCAGCTTATTTCCTCATCGGCGAGCTGGGAATTTCTACGGCCGTATGGTGGTGTGTTGTAGCCGGCGCTGTTGGCGGTATTGGTATTGGCTTGGTTACCGAGTACTACACCGGTGGCCCGCCAGTACGCAAGCTTGCAAAAGATGGCGAAACTGGCCCTGCTACGGTAATGATTTCCGGCCTTGCACTCGGCATGGAATCGGTAGTTATTCCTGTGGCAATTATTGCTGGAATCATCTTCTTTACTTCATGGATATTGCCTGAAGGACTCGGTGTGTATGGTGTCGGTGTTGCCGCTGTTGGTATGCTGGCAACCGTTGGTATCACTATGGCAATTGATGCCTATGGCCCGGTTGCAGATAATGCCGGTGGCATTGCTGAAATGGCAGGGCTCGGTGAAGAAGTACGCAAAATCACCGATGGTCTGGATGAAGTCGGCAACACCACCGCTGCTATCGGTAAAGGTTTTGCCATTGGTGCTGCTGGTCTCGCGGCATTGGCGATTATTGCCGCCTTTATCCAAACGGTAGAATCTAATATCGACGGCTTCAGCCTGAACATCAGCGACCCTAAAGTGCTAATGGGTATGTTTATCGGTGGTATTTTCCCGTTCCTAGTATCGGCGATTACTATGCGCGCAGTTGGCGATGCGGCTTTCGAAATGATCAAAGAAATTCGTCGCCAGTTTAAGGAAATTCCTGGTTTGATGGAAGGTACCGCTAAACCGGATAGTGCTCGCTGTATTGACATTGCAACTAGTGCGGCATTACGGAAAATGATTCTACCCGGTGCGTTGGCGATTCTTGCGCCACCTGTAGTTGGTTTCCTGCTTGGTGCTGCAGCCCTAGGTGGCATGCTCACTGGTGCATTAATCACCTGTGTGCTGATGGCGCTGATGATGGCCAATGCCGGTGGTGCTTGGGACAATGCCAAGAAATATGTTGAAAAAGGCAACTTTGGCGGCAAGGGTTCTTCTACTCACCACGCGGTGGTGGTTGGTGATACCGTAGGCGACCCGTTCAAAGATACCTCGGGCCCAGCGATGAACATTTTAATTAATGTGATGGCAATCGTTAGCCTGGTTATTGCGCCGTTATTAACCTTCTAAAGATTTGAGGTTTGTAATAAAAAACCCCCGGTTTTGCGACCGGGGGTTTTTTTGTGGCTCAAATTATGAGCGACTAACTATTCACAACTAACTACTCAACGGCTTCAACAACCAGTATCACGCCTTCGGTAGCCACTACTTTGACTTTTCCGTCTACCGGCATATCCAGGCCTTTTACCCGCCAGGTAGAATCATCTACTTTGACTTTGCCAGTGCCATTAACAATGGCTCTATCAAGGGTAAATACGCGACCTACATATTGCTGTCCGCGCTGAT
>JAKITM010000127.1 GCA_021648045.1 Lysobacterales bacterium | reverse complement strand
CCTTATTCTTTTCTTAAAAAGAAATGGCTGGGACGGCAGGACTCGAACCTGCGAATGCGGGGATCAAAACCCCGTGCCTTAACCAACTTGGCCACGTCCCAATCGCAATGCGGATTGTGAATGTGTGTCGTTGGCTTGTCAATGGATTTGAGCAAATTAATTGTAATTATTATCGTTAAGGCGCCATTGTTTAATCACTAACACGAATTTTCGCCCCGGAGCCGAGAATTCTATTTTCTTTGGCAGGCTAAGATTATCGACAATTGACCACGAATGAATTTGCACCTGCCACTCGTTTTGTCGTAGCTGTAGAGGCCTACCCTCGGCATCCCGACTGACAACAATGGCACTGCCAGCAGGACATTCCGGCGCCACCACTAAACCGCGCAGCCAGCAGGAAAGCGCGTTTACCGGCACATCCCAACCCAGTTGACGACTCAATAAGCGCTGCACATCGGAATCCACATATACACTACCGTCTGCCAGGGTCACTTTAGCCTGACCTGGGCCAGCAATTAGATGCCAGGCCGCCCGGCCTAGTGCCGCATGGAAATTCAGCTCGACTTGTTGTGGTGATTGCATCCAGCGTAAATTTCCGCTGCCACCCTCTGTGCTGCCATTTTCTTCAATACGAATTGAAATGCGGCTTTTAAAGCTCCAATCCTGTTGTTGCTGTAAAATTGCGACGCGCTGGGTTTCCGCACCCGGAATTTCCGCACCCGGCAACAGTTCAAGCCCGGGTTTTGTGCTGGTCGCGCAAGCAGATAACACTAAACTGGTCAGCACAACCAGAATAAACCTGCTGCCAACTCTCAACTTTTGGGTGTTGAAGCCCTTCAAAGTCCGAGTCGATGCCCGGTCTTCAACAATATTGGGTCATCTTTGCTCTCCGCGCGAGCTTTATTAAACAACGCCCTTGCAGCCGCCAGTTGACCGGACTTCCATAACACCTCAACCAGGTGTGCTGCTATTTCCGGATTATCATCCAGTAAATAGGCCCGTTTTAGGTACACAAGTGCCTCCGTATTTCTACCCAGGCGATATAAAACCCAGCCCATGGAGTCGATTACAGAAACATCATCTGGCTGCAACTCCAGGGCGCGCTGAATATAATCTAGAGCCTCGGCATGGCGATCGGTCAAGTCAGTGAGGGTATAACCCAATGCGTTTAATGCTGTCGGATTATTCGGCTGCAAACTCAGGACTTTACGAAATAATTCCTCCGCAGCAGCAACATCACCCGCCTGCGCCATCAGCAAACCTAATGAATAGTTTAAGGGCACAGAATCCGGTTGCTGCAACAAACCACTGCGTAAGGATTCAGCCGCAGCTTGCGGTTGTTGGGCTTGTTGCAATAGCTGCGCATCAGCCAACCATGCCTGCTCTACTACATTTTTGTTTTGGTTATTCTTTAACGCTGATAATACGGCGCGGCCCTGTTCTAGGCCATCACTAATAGCAACCAACACCGCCAGTCGCAAACGGGCCGCCAGCCAGGCCTCAGCGGACTCAGGCACACGCGCATACCAAGTGCGAGCCTCAGCCGGTAGGCCGATCAAATCAGCCGCTCTGGCCATGCGCATGGCATGACTGGGCTGATCGCGGTCCACACTATCTTCCATTTGATGAAAAAGGCGCTCAGCCCGCGGTTGATCCCGTTCCACGGTTGCAAATACAATTCGATTTAACAAAACCCTGTCGGTTTGTTCAAGCCCTGCCAACACAGTATTCGCCTTGAGTGTATTATCCTGCCGATGCAAAACTTCTGCATAGGCCATAGCAATTTCTTCCTCAGTTGGATTGATTTCCCAGGCACGCTGAAAATAGCGGGTAGATTCTACTAGTTTTTCCGAAGCGATAAACAAACGGCCAAGCCACAGCTGCGCTTGCGCATCATCCTTCAAACCAACTGCAGCTTCTTGTCCCAGCTGCATTGCCAGCGGCATATCACCTAACTTTGCCGCCAGCTGACTTTGCGCCAACTTGCCGTTAGCAACCGCAGGCGTATTACCAATAAGTTGATGCTTATCGATGAGTTGCTGAAGTAAATCACGCGCCTTTTCAGTGCTGGCCGAACGTGCTAAAACACCGGTAATATGCTGCCATTTCTCGGCCTCTGTACCCTCTACCTGAGTGTATAAGTGGTCGAGCTGATAGGCTGCGGCCTTATAATTACCTGTGAATATATGTGCAGCAGCCAGTGTCCGGGTTGCTTCAATGTTATCCGGGTCCAACACCTGCCACCTATTCGCCGCCATCGCTGCATGCTGCCAACTGCGAGCACGAGCCGATAGCACCGTTACGCGTTTGGCAATTTTTGGATTATCTGATAACAGTGCCGCCTCAAGATAGTTCGATAATGCTGCGGTGATATCACCCTCACTGCCTTGCAGTTCTGCGCTCATTACCCGATACATTTCATCCGAGGTCATCGCGGCTGTGATTTTTTCAGGCTGAGAATCAGCCTCTGGCAGCTCCTCTGACAGGTTTGCCGCCGTATCAGGTGATGCTTGTGCAGCATCTGTACCACCACTAACTGCACAGGCCGAAACTACCAGCATCATGAGTAAAACCAACACAGCGGGTGCGGTGACTGTTAAAATAGATTTTTTTTGAACTGGCATTCAAATTCCTTTGTACATGATTTAAATCTGCCAACATTAAATGCTGGCGTTATAGTGGAATAGAGACTGTCAATTTACCACCCTGCTATTCTAACTTGATATCAGATAAATTTTACAACCCATGCCACTGATTTTACTTGGACTCAGCCACGATACCGCACCCATCACTCTGCGTGAACGCGTTGCTGTGCCTGAAAGCCGCTTACACGAGTCACTTCAAGACCTAAAACAACAAGCCGGCGTGCTCGAAGCGTTCATCATCAGCACCTGTAATCGTTCTGAATTTTATTGTCGGATTACAACCGAAGCAGATCGTTCACTTTTAAGTCACTGGATCAGTGATTATTTCGGTATCGAACAGGACGAACTTGAAAATCACAGCTACCGAAAATTCAATACCGAATTAATTCGCCACCTAATTCGAGTGGCGGCCGGGATGGAATCCATGGTTTTAGGTGAGCCACAGATTCTAGGCCAGGTAAAAACCGCCTTTTCCATTGCTGAAGACAATAAAACCACCGGAAAAGTTCTGCATCGTCTGTTAGAAATGGTATTTACGGCCTGTAAAACCATTCGCACCGAAACCGCTATGGGAAGAAATCCGGTATCGGTGGCATCGACTGCCGTGAAACTAGCACACCAGTTATATGGCCAGCTTTCCGAGCAAACCGTCTTGCTTATTGGTGCTGGTGAAATGATCGGGCTATCGCTGCGGCATTTGCAACAACAGGGTGTAACAAAATTCATCATTGCCAACCGCAGCCTAGAAAACGCGCAGAAGCTGGCGCTGGAATTCAACGCAGAAGCAATCTCATTAGAACAATTAGAATCCCGCCTGGCAGATGCAGATATCGTGTTTAGTTCGACTGCTGCTACCACGCCATTAATCACTAAGACAATGATTAAAAACTGCCAAAAACTACGCCGCCACCGGCCGTTATTGCTGGTCGATATTGCGGTCCCCCGTGATATTGCTGCAGATGTAGCAAGCATTTCATCTGTCTACCTTTATAGCATTGATGATTTACGCGAAGTGATCGCCGGCAACCTCAAGCAGCGCGCTAATGAGGTAAAACAGGCGGAAGTCTATGTAGAGCAGTATCTGCATGAATTCCTGCGCTGGTGGCGCGGGCATCAGGTCGCTGCCAGCATTCGCAAAATTCGTGAACGCTCACATACCATTACCGAAATAGCGGTAGCGGCGGCCTTGCAACAACTGGCAAAGGGCAAAGACCCAGAAACCGTAGTCCGCACGCTGGGAACCCAATTGACCAATAAATTACTGCATCTACCCAGCACGCGTTTACGCGAAGCCGCTGCTGATGAAAATCGCAAAGTACTAGATGCCGCCATGCACTTGTTTGATGTGGAAACAAAACCGGAAAATGCAGACCAACCCGATTCTGAAAAAGGCGACAGCTCCTTATGAAACAATCCATTCAAGATCGGCTACAACAAATTAGCGGTCGCCACGAAGAGGTTGGCCTGTTAATGGGCGATCCGGCGGTAATGGCAGATAACAACCTCTTTCGTGAACTTGCTCGCGAATACGCCCAGCTTGAGCCACTGACCGCTAGCTTCCAAAACTGGTTACGCTATAAAGAGGCACTTATAGATGCCCGGGAAATGCTCAAGGACCCTGAGCTGAAAGAGATGGCCGCAGAAGAAATCACTGAAGCAGAAACCCAGATCAACAGCCTAGAACATGAGCTTCAAATCCTGTTGCTACCCAAAGACCCGGATGATGATAACAACATTTTTCTGGAGATTCGTGCCGGCACGGGTGGCGATGAAGCCGCACTTTTCGCAGGCGACCTGTTTCGGATGTATAACCGCTATGCCGATAATCAAGGCTGGAAAATTGAAATTCTAAGCATCTCCGAGGGCGAGCACGGCGGCTATAAAGAAATCATCAGCCGGGTAGTTGGCAACGCCGCATTTTCGCGGTTTAAATTTGAATCTGGCACCCACCGGGTGCAAAGGGTGCCAGAAACAGAATCCCAGGGACGCATCCATACTTCCGCCTGCACGGTAGCTGTGCTGCCGGAGGTAGATGCCATTGATGAAATCAAAATTAACCCAGCTGATCTAAAAATTGATACCTTCCGTGCTTCAGGCGCTGGTGGGCAGCATGTAAATACCACCGATTCAGCCATCCGTATTACTCACCTACCTACCGGTATCGTGGTTGAATGTCAGGATGAACGCTCGCAGCATAAAAACAAAGCCCGGGCATTGTCGCTGCTTAGTTCGCGCATTCTGGAAGCTGAGCAGAACAAGCAAGCCGCCGAACAAGCAGAAGACCGGCGCCTGCAAGTCGGTAGTGGCGACCGTTCGCAGCGAGTGCGCACCTATAATTATCCTCAGGGTAGGATTACAGACCACCGCATTAATCTGACTTTGTATCGGCTCGCAGATATTTTGGGTGGTCAGCTTGAGCTGTTAACTGAACCGCTGATGCAGGAGCAACAGGCGATGGACTTGGCAGATATCGGCGCTTAACTATGAAACTGAAATTTTGGTTATTCATATTCGCGCTTTTGCTGGTAACTACAGCGCATGGCAAACAAAACATTTTGCTCCTGCGGCATGCGGAGAAGATGACCGAACTTAAAGATCCGCCGTTGACTGCCAATGGGCACAAGCGTGCTGAATGTATGGCGGAGTGGTTAGCTGCACAGCCTTTTGCCGAGGAAATCAAACATATTTATAGTAGTAATTACCGCCGCACATTGGAAACTGCGACACCATTGGCACTCCGGCTGGGGGTTTCCATTCGTTTATATGATACGCGTAAGCTTGGTGATTTGGCAGTTAAAATCAACGCCAATAAAAATAGCGTGGTGATTGTTGGTCATAGCAATACCACTCCAGCCTTAGCCGGGCACTTTAGCGGGCAGAAAATCAAACCGATGGAAGAAACCGATTACAACAGTTATTGGCGGGTGAATAGCGCCGGGGCTGTTAAATTAGATCAGCGGTTGATAGCTTGTGAATTTTGATTTGATTGAGCTGACGGGCTTATACGCGTGGGCATAAATGCCCACCCTTCTATGAAGCACAAAGTCAAGCCTCTGGTTAAAATATCCCCTTCCCGATTTTCGGGCTATTAGGGCATCACTTGTTATCTAGTCTTTCTGTTCTGTCAGGT
>JAKITM010000126.1 GCA_021648045.1 Lysobacterales bacterium | reverse complement strand
AAATATATCATCACTACTCTTGCCCTGCTTCCAATGCTGTCAACAGCTGATGTAAGTGATTTATTAATTACTGAAATAGCAGTTACGCCAACAGCTGGAGAGTTTATCGAGATCCACAATAGTGGCGTAACAGATGTTGATTTAACGGATGTGTATTTAACCGATGCCACTTTCGCAAATGGCGGGGTATATTATTATCAGATAGTCACTGGTAATGGCGGTGGTGGTGGCTTTGCCGATTTTCACTCCCGCTTCCCAAATGGCGCCATGATTCTAGCTGGACAATACCAAACCATAGCCTTAAATGGTTCTGATGATTTCAATGCAGTCTATGGGCAAGATCCAACTTATGAGCTTTATGAAGATGGGGGAGTTCCTGATGCAATTGCGGATATGCTCGAAGCCACCCCAGACTCAATAAATGGTCAGGGTGGATTATCTGGAGGTGAAGTAGCCGTGCTTTATTCCTGGGACGGTTTGACTGATTTAGTTGAAGATATTGATTATGTACTTTGGGGCGATAAAACTGAGGCCATAGATAAAACCGGTATTGCGATGGATGGTCCTGATGTTGGCATTGCGACCAGCCCTTACCTAAATGACACGGTTATTTCGAATCAGGCGGTGGTTATGGCCAACCAGCATCCGGGTGGTGAAAGCTGGCAAAGAAATGTACCTTTGGACGAAGGCATAGAAATCCAGAGTGGCGGCAATGGTATCAACGGCAGCGATGAGACCTCAGAAGATTTTAACAATACATTTTATGTAGCAAATCCAACACCTAATAGTGCTGGTACCCCACCGCCACCACCTGTTCCGAGCATCATTATCAATGAAGTTGACGCTATAGGCACAAGTGAGTTTATCGAGATATATAGTGGTTTTTCCAACACCAGTTTGAATGATGTAACTTTAGTCTTTTATCAGGGTAGCGACGATACAATTTACAACATTCTGGATTTATCTGGCAATAACACCAATTTCAGCGGCTATTTTCTTATTGGTGATACAAGTTTAACCCCAGATATGGTGTTGCCAGCCAATAGTCTGGATGATGATGCCAGTGCGGTGGCCATATATTTCAGCAATGCCACTAATTTTAGTATTGGCGATCCAGTTACGGCAACGGATTTGATTGATGCCTTGGTCTACGATTCTAATGATGCCGATGATTTAGGATTGTTGGCGGTTCTTAATGTAAGCGGCGGCCAAGTTGACGAAGATGGCAACTTGAATGCAAATGCAGAATCTAATTCAAGATGCCCGAATGGCTCTGGCGGTGCTTTAAATACCAGTAGTTATAAACCAGCACCACCTACTGCAGGCAGTATAAATAACCAATGCCCGATACCTACAATTGGTGAATATTATGCTGGGGTTGATACTACCAACGCCATGACCTTACGCACCACCTTGCACGATATTATTAGAGTCGCCCTGTCGTTTGATTACTCAGCCGCAGGCAACATTAACGATACCTGGAATATTTTATCTGAAGCTGATGCTGATCCATTAGCGACTGGGTTTATGATCATGGTATATAAAAACGAATCTCTTCAATATTTTGGTGGCGGGATTCAAGCCTATAATCGCGAACATACCTGGCCACAATCTCGCGGCTTTCATCAAAATAGCTTAGGTCCGAATAATGCCGCCCGTACTGACGCGCATCATTTGATGATCTCAAATGTAGGTTATAACAGCGACAGGGGTAATAATTATTTCGATAATTGTAATGCTGCCTGCAACGAAAGGGTAACTGATAATTACAATGGCATAGGCGGTGGCTCTGGTGTTTATCCCGGTAACTCTAACTGGTTTAATGGTTCGGTTTTTGAAGTGTGGGAGCAGCGGAAAGGTGATATTGCGCGGGCAATGATGTATATGGATGTGCGTTATGAAGCCAGCCAATCTGATCCAAATAGTTCCCCAGTACAACTTGAACCGGATTTGCAATTAGTAGAAAACCCAGCTGAACTCGGCAGCGGCATTCCTAAAATGGCCAGGTTAAGCACTTTATTACAATGGCATATTGATGACCCTGTGGATCAAACCGAAATAGATCGCAACAATGTTGTGTTTAGTTTTCAGGAAAACAGAAACCCATTTGTTGACCACCCGGAATGGGCAGAATGTATTTTTCAAGATATTTGCCCCCAAGCTACTGACTCAATATTTCAAGATAGCTTTGAGTAAACCTGAGTATGGTGATGATAGATAGCTCTTCTTCAGTACCGCTAACAATTAAAATAACGAAAAGTCTAGAAGGTTAGGAGGCATATCTTTGGCCTTGAAGGTGCCAATTCAACTGAAAAACCCCTTGACTGGGGAGTGCCCACCAATAGATAACTCAAAGTCATTATGACTATGAATTGGTTGGAAAATGCTGTGCTTTATGGTTATGTTTTGGGAAATAACACTTTACACAGGTCCATGGAGTAGGAACTGGTTAATAGCTCCGGATTAACTCTCCGAGAAGCTGATTTTCGTCTTGATGGATCCCGGTCCACCCGCCGTGCTCAGAATGTTCTATAAACTTGAAGTGAGCATGTCGTAGAGTATCTTGTATCATGCGGAGGCTGCTTGTGGTCCAAAAACTGAAGGTAGGCGCATATGGAAGGAATGAGTGTGAAAAAAAATAAAATAGACTGTATAGGGTTCATTTTGATTCTGCTAGTGATGTTCAGCGGCTCAACTGCTTTTGCTTTGACCGCAACGGCCGATAGTTCGGGCGCTTCCAACCCTCCATCCAATGCTGTGGATGGCGATGGTGCTACTTACTGGAGAGGTTTAGCGCAAGGGAGTGGCTGGCTTGCGCTGGATCTGGGCAGTGAAATGGCTGTTCGCGGTGTGCGGGTCAATTTGGGCCGAGATGTTATCGATGACCATGGCACGGCTGTGGATTATACCATTCAGGTTTCAGTGGATAATGTAAGCTGGGTAACGGTACAGACGGTAACGGAGAATACCTTTCGCTTAGTGGATCATTCCTTTACCCCGCTGGTGGGCCGGTATGTGAGGATAAATATACTAAAGACCATTCAGGCTGGAGCTGGTCTTGAACCCCCCAGTATCAGTGAGTTTGAGGTTGTTACAGAAAAAGGAACAGGTGATAAACTTAGCATCACGGGTGAGAGTACGGTGAATGTGTACACGCCATCGTTACCCGTCAAACTTCTTATACATTATGATCAGCAAATGCTGGATCTTTTAAGCAACCCCATTTGGAAGCTTACGCAAATCGACTTGTTGGATGCTGATGACCAGGGGACGAGCAGCACGGTTACGCCTGATGGAAATGCGTGGTATTACCTGGATGAGTCTTCAGTCCCTGGCACCTACTATGTAGAAGTCGCTCTGTACGACTCTAGCGACCTGATCGCGACAGGTAGTTTGTATTATGCTTTCACGCCGGCACCGGATGCGGCTGATTTACCGAATGACTGGCCCCTTGGTATGCACTTAATGCCCTATTATTCGGTGGCACTACCTGCAGGATTCAAAACGATGCGCAGCTTCGTGTTTTGGCAGGACTTGGAACCTTCTAAAGGAGTGTATGATTGGAGGCGCACGGATTATGTAGTCCGTAAAGCAGCGTTAACAGGCCATCGGGTAAATTTTATTTTTGAACAAGTTCCGGTTTGGGCGGTGGCCAATCCAACGGTAATTAACACCCCAGCCTGGCACCCGACATTGCCACGCTATCCTCGGGTCCCTGACCCGCCGGACGACTTGGGAGATTTAAAAAACTTTCTGGAAGCTTTTTGGACTCGCTATGCTAGCTACGGCGGGGAGGGTGGTGTCATCGAGGCGCTCGAAGTATGGAATGAACCCAATGTTACATTTACCGGCACATGGAGTGAATTGGCCGCATTTACTGAGGTGTTCCGTACGGTGGGTGAAGCCTACGCACCCGCAGTCAAAATTGTCGGCATTTCTGAATCAGGTGGTAATTACATAGGGATGTGGGGGGATCTTTTTGATCTGGGGCTTTTAGATAATGTAGATGCACTCGCTAAGCACACATATCATTTAATTGCGGACCCTATCTTGTTTGATACTCATATTATGCAACGCCAGCAAGTCGTTCAATCCTATGGGGGCTCTCAAGCGTTCTGGATGACTGAAGGAGGAATTACGGCAGAAAGTCAACGCGTAAACAAGCGCCCGGTTGATCAAGTGGCGTTACAAGAGATGCATGAGGCGATCGGGATTGACCCCAATAATCCACACCGATTGATCACGGGTTCATGGCGAAATGTATCTGAGGAGAGGAAAGCTGCTTTAATTCCCAGGGCTACGATTCAGGGGTTAGCTTTGGGAGTGGATAAATTTATGTGGTACCGTCTTCATGCTAGGGAGCATTCATTTGTGCGCGATACCCCAGAAGGCATGATCCCTGGGCTGATTGTCGTGACTCATGGAGCGCTGGCAAATTTTCTTCAGGGGCTAAAGTATAAGGAAAAAATAGCAGCCAATCTTGTGGTTGCGAATTCTGGCATTGATGTCTATGCGTTTAAGTTTGGAAATGAGAGTCGCGACATGACGGTTGTTTGGGGATACAACAATATACCGGGAATTTACCACTTGAGTTGGGATGCCGTACTGGAGCCAAGGGACATAGATGTGCCGGTTGCCTCAGGAATTGTAGAAGTCTTTGACATGTATGGTAGGCCCGTCAATTTTACACAACAAGCCGGATCGGTGCGCGTGCAGGTAGGAGAACACCCTGTTTATATCATACGGGTTACGCCAGGTAACGATGGTACGCTCATTGGGCCGGGTTCAGACATTACAGATGCGACTTCCACTGATACCTATGGGCAGCAGCGGCTCATTGTGGACCGGGCAGCGATCAACCTAGAGGCGGGCAGTTACGATGTGACCAACTTCAGCTTATTTGTAGCTAGTGCAAGCGGCACCAAGACAATCACGCCCATGCTCCTGACCGGCTCCCCGTCATCGTATACGACGCTGTGGGTCGGCGAAGCCTACGACCCAACAATTAGCAACACGATTCAGGATGTGCCCCAAACCACGAGCTTCTCGCTGGCCGCGGCGACAGAGGTGTATGCTGGGTTCTTCACATCCGTCACAGGTTCTGACATCATCTACCTGAATGTAAATAATTCCGGTACGGGTAACAGTGTGACAGATTATGATGTCACATTCACAGCGCCGACGGGTGTGGGGGAGACGGTTGAAAACTTCTCTTCTATGGGGCACTCCCGAACCTACGCCTTCTCGATTGATGTCTCCTTTGGCAAGAGCGACCTAATATTTAAAAATGACTTTGAGGATTAATTTAAAACTTTCCAAATCATAGCTAAAAATATTTTTTTGGTTGATGTTTTGGTTAAGACTTTAATAAATAAGTCATTGCTGTCCCGTTAACTCCCTATTCTTTGTTAACTGTTTCAAGCATGAATTCTGAGTGCTTGCCTGAGACCTCCATTAGCACGGATGTGGGTAAGAAGCCCCCATGGATGGGTTTACGGCATGTCTCAGATGGGCGCTCAGAATTCATATCCTCGGTGACAAAAAGTGGTATACACCAAATGATAGTAAGGGCTATAGTCAGTTATGCGTAAAGTTAACGGGACAACAGCGATATAATTTAAGTGAAAAAATCAATCGAATATTATATTTCCATCTTTCCATAACTCGAAATCATCCCAGTAAATTTGCAGCACACCATTATGATTTCTAACATAGTCTACTGTAGCTCCAGAGGTGTATAGTTTCATGGGGTTATAACAACTTAAGCCATCAGGGTTGTTATCATCAGGATGGTGAGTAAAATTGGTTACATCAAAAATAATTTGTCTCACGCCACTATCTGGAGTTACAGCAAGTATAAAACGACCGT
>JAKITM010000125.1 GCA_021648045.1 Lysobacterales bacterium | reverse complement strand
TTATGGTCTTTAGTATCAGAGACACTAAAAGAATAGGTTGAAAACTCTGTGTGGCGTTCCCAGCGTAAGGTGAATTTCGGGAAATGCACAAGTCGACAGGAGTCATCGGCCTCGAAAGTATTGTTTGTAGCTATAGCAGCTTGCTGCCAGAGCGCTTGCAGATGATCTGCGCCACCATCATCGCCTTTGTCATTGAGGTAGAGCAGGTGAGTAATTCGGCAGGGTGGGTTGATGGTAAAAGGCGGGCGCTTATGCGCCTCATCCATTACTTGCAGGCGGAGCTGTTCAAAATTATCATTCGAGCCGTTGTTAGCTGTACTCTGATGTGTATTCATAGGGTGAGTATATAGCCTAAGAAATAAAGTTTGTAAATTGAGTAGTAAATTTATATTTGCTTAAACCAAAACGCCCCTGTTATAGGGGCGTTTTGAGTATTGGGTAATACAAGCAAAGCTTACCAAGCTGATATTTGAGTGGAAACCTACTTTCAGGCCGTAACCGTAAGAGTAAGAGGCGCCGTTATTGGACAGGTTTTGTGAGAATACTGTACCGCCACTGGCATTAAAGGTATTGGTAAAGCCCGCAAAAGAGTTCAGACCGGTGGCTATTATAGCCAATGGTAGCGAAAGCAGCTGGGCTTGCAAGTACACAGGCCATGGCAATAATGAGGGGTTTGAAATTAAGTTTCATTGTATATCTCCAAATCTTGTACGGGGTTTTGGGGATGGAACTGTTTATATTTATTATTAGTACTGTATTGCTTAAATTATGTAAGCGTCTAGCCTTTAATTGCTACATTTGCATAGTTATATATTAGACTATAACGAAATATTAATATAAAAATACTTGCGCCACAAGTAAATGAATATTGAGCAGTTGAAATGGTGGCGCGTAATAGAGTAATTAAGAGTGTCAATGCCGACCGATTTGGACGAAGGAATACAGCCTTAAATTTTATTAGGCGCTTATTAGCACTGCTCTATATCGCTACAGTACATGGTGTATAAGAGGTCGATAATGCGCTCTACTTCTTCATTTGCCAGTGAGTAAAAAATTGACTGCGCAGAGCGCCGATTTTTAACAATACCCTGAAGCCGCATTTTGGAGAGGTGCTGTGACAAAGGAGATTGTGCGATACCCACCATTTCGGCAATTTGGCCAACAGACTTTTCACCTTCTTTGAGTTGGCAAAGCACCATTAACCGGTCCGGATGGCTAAGGGTTTTCATAAGCACACAGGCTTGGGCTGCGGCCTGTTGCATTTTTTCGATGTTTTTTTGGTTTTCCTGAAGCTTGCTATTTGTCATGATGGTTTCTAATGTTTTTATGTATTAATGATCAAAGTTAGAGACTTAGAGACAATATATTGAATTGATTTGCCCATTTTGCTCGTGCATGAGGGAAATATAATATAACATATCCCATTTGGATTAAGACAGACCTGCTAACTAGGTTCTGCCTGACCAAATCATTATAAGTGAAATACCACACAGGACAAGGCTTTATGCTTAAGAAGTAGCCGCGGCCGATGACACCGTTGTAAAAGTTGCCACTGGTAACGAGAAAGGTATAAGTGTATATAATGGTGCCTGTGCAGTTTGTCATAACTCAGGTGTTGCCGGTGCTCCCAAGTTGGGGGACAAGACGACTTGGAAAGCGCATTTGGCGCTGGGTAAGGCAATACTCATCAAGCATGCTATTGATGGTTTTCAAGGCGATGCTGGGATAATGCCAGCAAAAGGCGGACGCATGGATTTAAGTGATGAAGATGTTGCAGCAGCGGTCAAGTTTATGCTTGCCGCGGCTGAGTAAATCTATTTGTATAAAAACTATTTATTTTTTAGGAGTTCCAAAATGAAATCGAATAAATTAATAATAATTGCAGCCCTAGCTCTGGCTGCTTCCTTGTCGGTGTCGGCGGATGAAGGCGCAGACACTTATAAAGCAGCCTGTGCTATGTGTCATGGCCCGGGTATTGCCGGCGCACCAAAAAGCGGTGATGCTGCTGCGTGGAAAGATCGCATTGCCAAGGGTGAAGAAACTTTGATTAAACATTCCCTTGAAGGTTTTCAGGGTATGCCGGTTAAGGGTGGGCGCATGGATCTTTCTGATGAGGCGGTAACGGCTGCAGTGAAATACATGATTGCAGAAGCCAGCAAATAGCATGCTGCGGGCAACTAAATCCGCGACTAACATACAACAGACCGGCTGCATTGCCGCCGGCCTGTTGTTAGCTGCTGGCTTGGCAACGGCTCAGGATGCCGGTGCTGACAGTAGCGTGGACGCTGAGTTGACAGAGCGAATCGATCTGGGATCTTTCGCTATACTACGGACTGGTTTAATATTTAATATTAATAATTCATAGAACGAGAGGATGAGCATGAATAAAATTTTCATTATAATTGGTTTTTTACTGCTTGCAGTGTTACCAGCTACTGCCAATACAACCTCAACCGGCAACGATACTAGCCTCTCGAATAAATGGTGGATTGAGGTAAGTGAAGATGCTAAATCGACTGGCACGATGGTTTTTCGTATTACCCCGAAGGAGCAACCGGCCGTTGAGGTGAGGGTAGATATTGAAGGTGGTACCCGGGAAAATAAAGTTGCAGTGCGTATCCGCGATGCCTTCCGTGCGCAACTACCGAAAAAAGCTTTTCATATAGAAAGGGATGATGGCGAGGATGTGCTGGTGAAAAAACGCGGCAAAACCCCGCGGTTTGCGCTTTTTCTGGTTAGTAGCAATGTCAAAGCCGTGCGAATTCACATCAAAAAAGAGTAATAGCTCGGCCTATTAGGTTAATCGTTTACGTATGGGCATAAATACCCACCTTACGATTAACCTCACCCGATACATTTTTAGCGTCGAACACGGGCAGCATCAAGGATTTGCTCCTGTACAGCTAAGTTTCCAATCTGGTTTGCCATTGCATTATATCATTGTAGGACTCCAGCAGGCTGGTGCTTTACCATTCAATACTAGGAGCTTTTTCGAGAATAGAAAACCTACTGCGGAAAAATTGGATTTGGACAATTTTCCACCTACTTTTCGTCAAATAGAGCAACTATTCTTCTCAAATCATGCGAAAACTTGCCTCAAACCACTTTTCTCTCGCTACGATTCCTATTCTCGTACTGTAATGACTCCTAGACTTTGTTGGCAATGCTCCAAAATTGTTGTTACTTAGGCTCCTATAATAGCTTTTTTAATTTCTTGTTCTATAAAAATTAATGGGTTATTGGTTGTGTTGATATTACAAAATTATCAAAATAAATATATTGATGCCTCTCAGGTGCCCATGAGAGATTACCGCCACCATAAAATGTGCTGAATAAAAGTTTATCTATACCTACATGTTCCCCACCAACTGTACGGTACATCACATCTTGAGTATCTAGTACTAACTCACCATTGAACCATGCTTGTAATTTACCATCAAGCACTCCAGGCGTATTCATAACATAACGAATTTCCAATTGATTCCATTGTCCCCTTTGAATGTGTATCCGCCCGTCATCATTCTCCCAATCAAAGGGGTAACCATATATCCCTGGTTGGTTTGCATGATACATGTAGCTTTTTACTCTGCCTTTTCCACCCCACATAAGGCGACCTGTCCAGCCATTAGTTCCATCAGGGACATTGCCACCTGTATAAAACCCTGGGCCACCCATTAAACCAGGTAATTTTCCACCTTTTACAAACTCAGCATCGGTAGCAAAAAAAACATCATAAGCAAGATATAACTCATTATAAACATTGCCTAGCTCTGTTCTCCATTGTACCGCACCGCCACCACCACCGGCAATCTCACCAGCTGCATAAAATACTTGCATTACATTACCATGCAATCCGCTAGGGTGAGGGTCTCTTACAATTCTAACGGAGCCAACATTAAAACCAAAACCTGCACCCGAGGCATTCCAAGTATCATTAATATCAGTTAATGTATAAGTGTGTGGTTCTTCATTATTAAAATCGTGTTGAAACAGCACATCAAAACCATTCTGAAAAATAAGGTTATTGCTAGCTATTGCTGTACTTGCAATATTTGTTATAAATAATATTGCTATTATTGTCATTAAATAGTTTTTCATGCTCTCTCTATTTTTGAATGTTATTGAGTTAATATTTTTTTACAATCTAGAGTCCCAATCATTCGGGTTTCCAGCAGGTCCTGGCCATGCGGCTTTACACCAGTTTTTGAAATCTTCCAATAAGCTTGCATTAACCCCTTCCTGTTCCAATCGTGGCAATAATCGCCAAAAGCTATCGGCTAAATTGAAAGTATTGAATATTCTAATTCCTTCATTCCCGTTTGGTATATAATCTGGTTCAGGCAAATGACCCCAGCCAGGCCTGGCACTTGCTCTACGCGGCCAATCAGCCAATTTATTTAATGCGTTGTTAGCAGAGTAGCGATATTCAAAACTCGGGTGCTTCACCACTTGCATCCACCGTCTTAGCGTTGTATTCAGAAAATAGCGGTATAAATTCGGGCTGTAATCATCTAAGCTCAACAGTGTATCAGAGCCTGGCATGACCTGACCAAATTGGATGGCGCCAGTAGCATAAGCCTTAGTTGGCGTTGCTGTTCTCAAGTTTAAACCATTAGACGTGCCACTATCTGGGGGTGTGTAAGTTATTCTACGCTCTTGCCACTCATTCATCAATGTTGCTACATAGATAGCAGCCTGAGGCTGGTTGCTACTGCTTGCTAAACGCTTGTAATATTGATAATTGTAAGCCCAGTCCACGGAATTACAGCAACCAAGATTTTGCTTGTTACCAGAATTCAAAATTGCCTCTAGGTAGTACCACACTGTAGAGGCATAATCTCCATCAAGCGGACTCTGATCATCGGCATCCCGAATCGCCCAATCGCTATCATCGTATGTATTGGTTCTCCCTTCTAGATACCTGGCGTTGCGAGCTACCTTATGTGGGGCAATCTGAAATACTGAAGAAGTTCTGTTGCCCCAACCTCTTTCGCCATTGAGGCTGGGGTTATTAATAACTGTTGCCAACTTATCTTCCAACTTGCCTACATGCTGAATCTCGAAATATTTTACCGCATTCCAGTGAAGTAACGATAGCTTGGCTTTTTCATCAAACATCTCATCTCTATATGGTGCACTACTATTTGCTAAAACACCAATATTCAAACGACCAACATTGTCCTTGCTGGCATCTCTAAAGACATTTGATTGGGGGACCAAAAACACTCTTCCCAACTGGGTGCTTGTGTAAGCGAGACTTGATCCTTCTGCTGAAAAGCCCATGCTTTGGCGCATCATATGCCTAATTTCCCACGCTTTAGGAATACCCCCGTCATCAAGAGTGTCAACCAGACTGCTATAGACACCATAGGGGTCTGCACCTCCTGATGTTACATTTTTAAAATCACTCCAAATATCTATTGGGTGTATGCGTGGCAACCAACGATTCCAGTCTGGCAACTGTAGGTGTATCGGCACATCTGACAGCTTTAAACCCAGATAAGGTGCTCCTGGATTGACTTGACTCAACTGAAAAGCATTATCAACATCTGCTTGGTCAATCGTTCCATTATTATTTGTATCTGGGAAAATATAGTCCAACATATCTTCATCTTTTTGTAAAACACTTGAACTACCTGCACCAGCTGCCCAACGCTCAATTGCAAGGCTACTCAAAGGCTGACCATTTTTCTCACCAGGTTGATAAGGCGGATTCCATGGACGACCATATGATGGAGTATCCAGATTTCTTATGTAGCGTGTCAGCTTCTTCGCCTCATCATCATTAAAGCCATGAAAGCGCGAGCGTTTGTAAATGCTTTCGTTGGTGTAGCCAAAGTATTTTAGGTCATATCCCGTGCGGGTGTGGCAGTCCATGCACTTTGCACGTATATTACTTTCACCAGGTCTTGCTATTAAGGTCTTGTTAT
>JAKITM010000124.1 GCA_021648045.1 Lysobacterales bacterium | reverse complement strand
GCGGTTTGGAGCTTTCGCCAACCTCTGAGGTTTTGGTTGAAGAGTCATTGCTGGGCTGGAAAGAATACGAAATGGAGGTGGTGCGGGATAATAAAGACAACTGCACTATTATCTGTGCCATCGAAAACATTGACCCCATGGGAGTGCATACCGGTGATTCAATAACTGTTGCCCCAGCACAAACTCTTACAGACAAAGAGTATCAGCGCTTACGCAATTATTCGCTGGCAGTATTGCGCAAGATTGGCGTTGATACCGGTGGTTCTAATGTACAGTTTGGCATTTGCCCGGATACCGGCCGGGTGGTGATTATTGAAATGAACCCGCGGGTTTCCCGTTCATCTGCGTTGGCATCAAAAGCCACAGGTTTTCCTATCGCTAAAATTGCCGCCAAACTGGCGGTGGGCTATTCGCTGGATGAACTGCGTAATGATATTACCGGCGGCCAAACGCCTGCATCTTTTGAACCCAGTATTGATTATGTAGTCACCAAAATCCCCCGTTTTGCTTTTGAAAAATTTCCGGCAGCCAGTGACCGCCTGACCACGCAAATGAAGTCAGTAGGCGAGGCGATGGCAATTGGCCGAACTTTTCAGGAATCTTTACAGAAAGCCCTGTGCAGCATGGAAACCGATCTTGATGGTTTGAATCCCATCCTGCATAAAGATGCGGAAGATGAGTCTGAAGAAGCCATGTTAGCGCGCTTAAAGTATGAACTGCGTGAACCTGGGCCGGATCGTCTGTTATTCGTTGCTGATGCCTTTCGTCTGGGTTTCAGCCTCAAGAAAATATTTAAATACTCTAAAATTGACCCTTGGTTTCTGGCTCAAATCGAAGACCTGGTAGTAGTTGAGCAAGAGTTGGCGCAAATGCAGTTAGCCGACTTAACTGAAATAGGGATGCGCCGGCTGAAACGCAAAGGCTTTTCGGATAAGCGCCTTGCAAGCCTGTTAAATTGCAGCGAGACTG
Organism: Lysobacterales bacterium; assembly: GCA_021648045.1. GTDB lineage: Bacteria > Pseudomonadota > Gammaproteobacteria > Xanthomonadales > SZUA-36 > SZUA-51. The sequence continues at coordinate 5,112 of JAKITM010000124.1, read as the reverse complement.
AGGTTCGCGAGTATCGCCTGGGCCTGAATGTTAAACCGGTATTTAAACGCGTCGATACCTGTGCTGCAGAATTCTCTACTGCCACTGCCTATCTTTATTCAAGCTATGAAGAGGAGTGTGAAGCTAAACCTTCAGACAGACGCAAGATAATGGTGCTCGGCGGTGGGCCAAACCGTATCGGCCAGGGGATTGAGTTTGATTACTGCTGTGTGCATGCGGCATTGGCATTGCGCGAGGATGGTTACGAGACCATTATGGTTAACTGTAATCCGGAAACCGTGTCTACCGACTATGACACCTCTGATCGGCTGTATTTTGAGCCCTTAACCCTTGAGAATGTTCTCGCCATTGTTGCGCTTGAGAAACCCACAGGAGTTATTGTTCAATACGGTGGTCAAACACCGCTTAAACTGGCGCGCGAACTTGAGGCTGCCGGTGTGCCCATTATTGGTACCTCGCCCGATTCCATCGACCTTGCAGAAGATCGTGAGCGTTTCCAGCAATTAATTAAGCAACTGGGTTTGTTACAGCCACCTAATCGCACAGCAAAAAACCCGGAAGAGGCGATTGCCTTAGCAGAAGAAATTGGTTATCCATTGGTAGTCCGGCCTTCCTATGTGCTCGGCGGCAGGGCCATGGATGTTGTTCACAACGCGACTGAACTTAGTCGCTATATGAAAGAAGCGGTACAGGTATCTAACGATTCTCCGGTGCTATTAGACCATTTCCTAGATCATGCAATAGAAATTGATGTTGATGTGATTTGCGATGGCACAGATGTGGTTATTGGCGGCATTATGGAGCATATTGAACAAGCCGGTGTTCACTCTGGTGATTCAACCTGTAGCCTGCCCACCTTCTCCCTCAGTGATGAGATATTGGAACGCCTGGCAGTGCAGTCCCGGGAAATGGCGCTGGCATTGGGTGTAGTTGGTTTAATGAATACCCAGTTTGCGCTTAGGGGTGATGATTTATATGTGCTGGAGGTTAATCCACGCGCTTCGCGAACAGTGCCCTTTGTTTCAAAAGCAGTCGGTGTACCACTAGCGAAAATAGCTGCCCGGGTTATGGCGGATATTAGTCTTAAAGAACAAGGCATTATAAAGATAAACACACCTAAATTCTATTCTGTAAAAGAGCCTGTTTATCCGTTTGCCAAGTTCCCCGGAGTAGATCCTATACTTGGACCAGAAATGCGCTCAACCGGTGAGGTTATGGGTATTGGCGGTACCTTTGGTGAGGCCTGTGCCAAGGCTATGAAAGCCGCTAGTCACCGCCTGCCGGTGCCGGGCATGGCATTTCTCAGCGTGCGCGATGCCGATAAACAAAAATTACTACAGGTAGCAAAAAACCTGCTAGCGCGTAATTACAGCCTAGTAGCAACAGAAGGCACTTGTGAATTTTTACGCCAGCACAATCTTTACTGTGAACATGTCAACAAAGTAGCCGAGGGCCGCCCGCATGTCGTTGATATGATAAAAAATGGTGAATTAAGCTATATTGTTAATACCACAGAAGGCAGCGGTGCAATTGCTGATTCATTTTCCATTCGTCGACAGGCACTGCAGCACAGCATTAGTTATTCAACGACTATTGCTGGCGCCGAGGCGGTTTTAAGTGCGCTCGATTTCGAGCATAATACCGATGTGCAGAGTTTGCAGGAACTGCATCAAATAGATGCGTAAACAAACAGAGACAGTTAAAATATTATGAGTAGAATGCCAATTACCAAAGAAGGTTCGGAACGCTTACGCGCCGAGTTGTTGAATTTAAAACAGGTCAAACGCCCTGAAATCATTGCCTCTATTGCAGAAGCCCGTGCGCATGGTGATCTCAAAGAAAATGCCGAATACCATGCCGCCCGTGAGCAGCAGAGCTTTACTGAGGGCCGAATCAAAGAACTCGAATCGGGTTTGTCGCTTTCCCAAGTAATCGATGTCGCCGGTATTAAACATACCGGAAAAATCGTTTTTGGCGCCAAAGTTACCGTGGCTGATGAGGAAACCGGTGAAGAGCAGGGTTATCAGGTTGTTGGTGATTTGGAATCCAATATCGAATCCAACTTGATATCGCTTTCATCGCCCTTAGCCCGCGCTCTGATTGGTAAACAAGAGGGCGACATAATAGAGTTCCAAACTCCCGGCGGTAAACGCGAGCTGGAAATACTTGAAGTCAGCTACTGATGCATCAGCTACTGGTCTAAGCACAGCTTTTGCAAGTTACCCTACAGATTGACGAACTTTCAGCCTTGCTTGAATCAGCCGGGCCGGAGTTTGTTAGCGATTCACTCAATCAGTTGCTCAGCTGGAGCCGGCCATTGCAAGTTCCTGAGAATACTCCGGAAGAAATGCTGAGCCGGTTTTTCCAGTCTTCCGCAGCAACAGCTTTTTATACTGCTTATGCCGACGGGCTTATGCCAATAGCGGGTGAATATTGGCTGCGGGCCGACCCGGTACACCTGCAAGCTGGCATGAGTCGGGTATTTTTAGCGGCATGCGGCGCGCCAGACTTACCAACAGAAGATCGCCAGCAGTTACAGGAATCATTGAACCAACACTTTGCTGAAGATGGTTTGGCGTTCTTTCTACCCAATAATCAACGCTGGTATATTCGTCTTGCTGAGGGGCATGCTTGTGTGCCGACTGATGGTACTGCGGGCTTATTCCCATCACCACGCGTATTACTGGGCAAGGACATATCGGTAGCAACCACTGCCACGGATAAATTCTGGCAACAATGTTTTACTGAATTGCAAATGTTGTTATTTTCCGAACCCTGCAATAAACAGCGTGAAAGCCAAGGCCATACAGCGATTACGGGGCTGTGGTTATGGGCAGGTGGGTCAGTAGCCGCGTTACCAGTACCACAAGTGAATTTATGCAGCTGGGGGAAAAGCAGTTTACTGCAAGGATTATGTCTGAGGAGTGAATCAACTTGGCAGGAAGCTATAAAAATTGGTAACGAAGGTGAGCACCTTATCCACTGGTCTACAGAGCACACAGGAAGCTCTGAAGAGCAGTTACAGTTATTAGAACAACAGGTGTTTACACCACTGTGTACCGCCATCAAGCAAGGAACAGTTGTGCAACTGCGAGTGGCAGATGCCGGTTGTTGGGAAATTCGTCAGCGGCGGCGCTGGCCTTGGCAAAAACCACAAAATGCATGGGCTATGTTGGTAAAAAATGAACAAATCTGAGCTTCGAGTTGAGCAAAGAAAAACCCAAAATCAATTGGTATTCTCTGCCGACCTTCACCCGTTATTGCAATATATTTATAACCATCGAGAAATCACAGATGCCACTGAACTAGGTCTGTCCTTGCAGTCGTTAGCACGGCCCGAGCAACTTTCAGAAATCCCCAAAGCGGTAAGCCGACTGGTCACAGCAATTACAGAAAATCAGGCTATCCTTATAGTCGGTGATTTTGATGCCGATGGCGCGACCGGCACGGCTGTTGCCGTGCGGGCATTGCGAATGCTGGGGGCTAAAAATGTGGACTATAAAGTCCCGAATCGATTCAGTTACGGTTATGGTCTTACCGAGGGTCTGGTAAACGATATTAATGAACCGCTACCGGCGGTAATACTTACCGTCGATAACGGCATCAGTAGCATTGCCGGAGCAGCGCGGGCAGCGGCCAGAGGTATGGATGTAATTGTTAGCGATCATCACTTGCCGGGCCCAGAGCTACCGCAAGTTTATGCACTGGTAAACCCGAATCAGCCGAATGATACTTTTCCTAGCAAACATCTCGCCGGTGTTGGCGTGGTGTTTTATTTAATGCTGGCACTACGGGCGCAACTCAAGTTAGAAAACCGCTTGTCAACACCAGCACCTAATCTGGGTAGCCTGCTGGACATTGTCGCACTGGGCACGGTTGCTGATGTTGTCCCGCTGGATCATAATAATCGGATTCTTGTTTCTCATGGGCTGGCACGAATTCGTGCTGGCACGGCAGCACCTGGGATTTTAGCGTTGTTAAATGCCGGTAAGCGACATCACGGGCGGGCGGTAGCCTCAGACCTTGGTTTTACTGTGGGGCCGCGTTTAAATGCGGCCGGTAGGTTGGAAGATATGAGCCGTGGGATTGAGTGCCTGCTTTGTGATGACTTAAGGGTCGCCAAACAAATCGCAGAGGAACTTGATCAGTTAAACCGGGAACGGCGTAAGTTGCAAGATTCAATGCAGCAAGATGCAATATTGATTCTTAAAGATACACTAGAGAATCTCGAAAATGTGGGCGGGGATAAGTTCGGGGTTTGTTTGTACGATGCCGACTGGCACCTGGGGATTGTGGGCCTGGTGGCCTCAAAAATCAAAGATAAGCTGCATAAGCCAGTGGTGGCGTTCGCCCCTGAGGGAGAGCAAAGCGAATGGGTAAAAGGTTCTGCGCGCTCCATCAAAGGCATTCATATCCGCGATATTCTGGCGCATGTTGATGCACAACAGCCGGGCTTGATTTTAAGTTTTGGCGGCCATGCCATGGCGGCGGGCTTGACGCTGGCAAAGAAAAATTTGGCTGAATTTGAAAAACAACTGAATACTTCCATCAAAGTACTGGTTAATCCAGATGTGTTTACCACAGTGATCGAAACCGATGGAAATTGTCCCGCTGAGCACTTTAATCTAGAAGCGGCACATGCCTTGCGTTACGCTGGGCCCTGGGGTCAGGGTTTTCCGGAACCCATATTTAACGACCAGTTTACTGTTATAAACAAACATATGGTGGGCGGTGCCCATCTGAAATTACTGCTTGAAACAAAGGCCGGTGATGTTATCGATGCCATTGCATTTTTTCAGGATGAGAGCGCACTTCAGGGCCGTGATCAGATTGAAGTGGTTTACCGTCTGGATGTAAACGAGTTTCGAGGTCGTTCCAGTTTGCAGTTAATGATTGAACGGATCCTGTAATGCTGCCCACCTTACGCTCTTTGGTGTTAAGATCAGCGACTAAATTTAACTAATAAAAACGGGAAACCCCTTGGAAACAAACCAAATAAGCACATTACTCGCTGACCTCGAGAGCCGCAATCAGGCGCTCCGGGGGTACCTTTGACTATGCCGAGAAAAAACACCGCCTGGAAGAAGTAAGTCGCGAGCTTGAAGACCCATC
>JAKITM010000123.1 GCA_021648045.1 Lysobacterales bacterium | reverse complement strand
AAATCACCCGCGCCAAAGAAGACAATGTGTTGTTCTCCCTACACCTGAAAGCCACCATGATGAAGGTCTCAGACCCGATTATTTTTGGACACTTTGTTGAAGTTTATTATCAGGAAGTGTTTGGCCAGCATGCTGACTTATTCGCTGAAATTGGTGTTGATGCTCGTAATGGTTTGGGCGATGTATATAACAAAATCAAGTCTCTACCTGCAGAAAAACAAGCGCAAATAAAAGCAGATATCGAAGCTGTTTATACCTATCAGCCAGGCCTTGCGATGGTTGATTCAGATCGGGGCATTACCAATTTGCATGTGCCATCGGATATTATCGTTGATGCATCCATGCCAGCAATGATAAGGGCTTCCGGGCAAATGTGGAATGCCGATGGTGTACAACAAGATACCAAGGCCATAATTCCTGATCGCTGCTATGCCGGCATTTATCAAAAAACTATCGACTTTTGCAAGCAGCACGGTGCTTTTGATCCAACCACCATGGGTAGCGTACCCAATGTTGGTTTAATGGCACAAAAAGCTGAAGAATATGGCTCCCATGACAAAACCTTTGAGATACCTAATAAAGGTACAGTACGGGTGCTTGATGAAAACAATAATGTACTGCTTGAGCATGCAGTTGCAGCAGGCGATATCTGGCGGATGTGCCAGGTTAAAGATGCACCCATTCAAGACTGGATCAAACTGGCAGTCAAACGGGCTCGTTTAAGTAGCACCCCAGCGGTATTTTGGCTGGATAAAAACCGTGCCCACGACGCACAAATTATTGCCAAGGTGAATCAATATCTTCCTGATACCGCTGGGCTGGGTATTCGTATCTTGCCACCGCAAGAGGCCATGCAATTTACCTTGGAGCGAGTTAAACAAGGGCTGGATACCATCTCTGTCACCGGTAATGTTTTGCGCGATTATTTAACCGACTTATTCCCTATATTAGAATTAGGCACCAGTGCAAAAATGCTATCAATTGTACCGTTGATGAATGGCGGTGGACTATTTGAAACCGGTGCCGGCGGCTCTGCCCCCAAGCATGTTGAACAGTTTGTTAAAGAAAACCATCTGCGCTGGGACTCATTGGGTGAGTTTTTAGCCCTGGCTGCATCGCTTGAGCATTTAAGTGAAACCAGTGGCAATAACAAAGCCAAAATTTTAGCCGATACGCTAGATACGGCTACTGGAGTGTTTTTAGATAATAACCGCTCACCTTCACGCAAAGTAAACGAACTGGACAACCGTGGCAGCCATTTTTATCTAGCCATGTATTGGGCCCAGGCCTTGGCCGAACAAAGCCAAGATAGTGAGATGCAAATACACTTCTCTAAGTTAGCACAACAATTAAGTGATAATGAAGAAAGCATAGTCGCAGAACTAATCGCCGTACAGGGTAACCCAGTAGATATTGGTGGTTACTATTTTGCCGATGAAAACCTGATTGATCAGGAAATGAGAGCTAGCGCGGTATTTAATGATGTTCTGAATGTACTAGCTTAGACTGCAATCAGGCTAGTTAGTCGTTGTTAGTACACCTGACACCCATTTTTGAAGAGCACTTGATGGGCAAATTATTAGCGCTTATAAATCTGCTAAAGTGAAACGGTCAAATTAAGGCAAAACACAAGACTTGACCTCTTTTCCTTCAACGTTTTGCGCTCAACCATAGTTAGCAAGGAACTCAAGCGCCTGTCCTAAATTTGGGGTGTAGATATCCATAAGGGCATGACTCTATAGGATTAGCAGATTCTTCTACAGTTTCTTACAAAACTTTTGTATAGGCTTAATAGCTTCTTTAATGCCCGCTACCTCAAAAGCTGCACGCAACGGTATACCGCTGTTGTATAGCCGTACATGGTAGTAAGTAGCGTCTAACATACGAAGTACATTCCCTACAGGGGAAGAGGCAAATATCTTAGAACCACTACGATTCCAATCGCTTGCATGCCTGAAGTCTTTACCATCTGCTGAGGTAGCCAGCATGAAGTTTCTGCCAGATAGTGGTCGATGGTAATCAACCGCTAGGCTCAGCTTACCTTTAACACATCTTATGATAAGCGTTGCATCTTGATCATGTTTAATCGTATCTGGGGTGGATTTAATCCATATTACTGTATTTTTGCCTTCAGTCAGACTACCCCAATTACCTATTTTAGTAGGTGTACTAGCATCTGCATTAGCACTGATCATTAAACCAGTGATTAACACCATTGTTACTATTAGTACCTTAATTAAATTAAACATGATTATTACTCCAATTAGGTAAAATAAGCATTATTGCTTATCCACACATAGGTCACTAATAGCACTGCAATTAGGCGTGGTGATCAGCATGTTAAGCAATCACACTTGCCCAAGCAGACGCCCTAGTCAACCCTTCCTAGTTAGCGGACAATGCTATTCGCATTTCCGGTATGACGAAGTTTGGGGCTGTTAAAAACCAGGCTAACAATAGCGATTGCACATAATTGATTTTTCACTGTTGTAGGCTCCTATAATTGACTTTCCGGCATAATTCGCATCACTGATGCCTTAAATCTCAGCCACCAGCTAGCCTGCGGCTCTTTGCTTTCGACAACCTCGATGCCATCTATCAAGCCGGTCCAGCGAAGCTTTCCTTTTTCGTTTTCTGTAACCCGGTAGGTAAAAGAAGGTAGTTTTTCAAAAAACCCCTCTACCAAAGCTCCAGCTAGGTCACTACTATCAACCAAAACACCAAGTTCGGTGTTGATAGCAATAGAGCGTGGATCAAGGTTTAAAGAACCAACAAGGGTATGCCGACGATCGATGAAAAGAGCCTTTGTATGCAGGGTCATGGCGTCATAGCCGGATTGGTCATTAGCCTTTGTAGATTTTGAGGAATCTACTCGTGCTTCGTATAACTCCACCCCCGCATCGATTATTGCGTGACGGTAACGGGCATACCCACTGTGCACCGGCACATGGTTATTGGAAGCCAGCGAATTGGTAACAATTACCACCCGCACACCCTTGTCGACAATACGACGCCAGAATTCAACGCCCTCCTTGCCAGGAATAAAGTAAGGCGTAATGACCAGCACTTCTGATTTTGCTACATTAACAGCGTCTATTAATTGGCTGACAAGGAGCTGATGTTCTGAAGATTTTTTATTAAGAAGCTTATCAGGATCATCGGTAATAACCCTGCTTTGCGCTGGAAAAAACCGCAGGCGGTCATCAAGCAAATCCTTCACCAATGGTGAAGACAGCGCTTTTCCATAAACCGTGCGACTGGCTTCTAGAATTTCTTTATCGACACCAGCACGGGCTGTTTTTAGGTCTGCTAACTGAGTGCCACGATCCAAAACTTCCATTGGTAGTGCAAGGCGGTGATTCCAGAAGCGATCAAAAGTAATGGAGATATCAGTAGCCACGGGACCGATAGCCAACATATCAAAATCCCTAAACTCTTCATTATCGAGCAGTTCAAAATATTCATCAGCAATATTGCGACCACCAATAACACTGGCCTTGTTGTCGACGGTGAAGGATTTGTTGTGCATACGCCGATTGGCGAGTTTGAAATTACCCAGATAATTGAGGGCGTAAACACCACCCCTAGCGATTGGGTTAAATAGACGAATTTCAATATTCGGGTGTTGGTTCATCAGCAGGAATACTGTGTCATCCACTGTTGTGAAAATATCATCGAGCAACACCCTTACGCGCACACCTCGATCAGCGGCGGCGAGTAATTTTCCCGCAAACAGTATGCCCGCAGTATCCTGTTTTATTAAGAAATATTGCACATCGATAGTGCGTTCAGCCCGATCCATCAACGCCAAGCGAACCCCGAGTGCATCAAAGCCCTTAATCAAAGGGTAATAACCGGACATACCAGGATTAGCAGCAGCCCATTCATCCACCTCCCTACCCAGGTCAGTATTAGCTGTATCGGCAATAAACACGCTGTTCTCCCGTGGAAAATCCAGTGGTGCAGTGGCACAGCCAAACTGCAGCAGTAGCAGGAAAATGGCGGTTAATTTTATAACATAGTTAATTGACAGCTGCTGATTCATTGTATCTTCTGCACAGCGGCCACCATCAGTGACGATACTGCCACTCCAAGCTAAACCAGCGACCTCTACCGGGAAAATAGCGATAATTTCCAAAGGCAAAATCCGCGCGTTCGGCATAACGGCGTTCAAAAACATTATTCATCCGCAGCGAAAGCTGGTGACTGCCATCGGCTAAAGTTAAAGCTGCCCGTAAGTTAAACAATGCATGGCCGGGATAGGTATAAGCATTGGCTGCATCAAGGAAATAACCGCCTTGATATACCCATTCTGCTTCATATTGCTGGTTTTCATGTGCTTGCCAATTCAACCGCATTGCACCTAACCAAGGAGGCGCAGTATCGATCTCATTGCCTCTGCTGATAACACCGGAAAAGCCTAGGTCTCGATTAAAGCCGTAGCTATTTTCGGCCCAAGAGAGATTACTGTTAAGCGCAAGTTGTGCTGACATCTGCCAATGGAACTGAGCCTCAATCCCTCTATGGCGACTTTTGCCATCACTTACATTAAATCCATTTGCATCGCGAAAAATAAAGTTTTCCTTACGCATAAAATAGGCAATTAACTCATAGCTTATATTCTCAGCACTGCCTTTATAGCCAAATTCAAGCGAATCCAGAGTCACCGGTTTTAGGTCGACCACAAGCTGCCCCCTTTGCAAGCGATACAACTCTGTGGCCTGCGGGGCGCGGTAGCCCCGGGCAGCACGCATATAGAGCAGTTGTTCCGATGGCAGCTGATAACTTAGCTTTAGCTCCGGTGAGATATTACTGAAACTATCGCTACGATCTGCCGGTCGGGTATACAGGCAGCCACCAAAACCACATTCGCTGCCATCATCCCGAGTATTACCATCCAGCATCTTATTATCATAATCATAAGCCAAGTGCTCTGCCCTTAAACCTGTGGTTAGCTCAAGTCCCGAACTGAAATCATGCTGCCATTGAAACCAGATAGCCGCCATAGTTGCTTCAACATCGTAGTCATAATGATAACCCTGCGGACGGGTTTCATTGAGGAATGCAGAGCCGCCATTGAGTACATCCTCCTGGAATTCCTGTAGAAAACCCTGGGTCCACTCAAGGTCAATTCCGGCAGACAGTGAGCGTTCATTTGACCAGCTTGTAAGCAAGCCAAAAGAGTCTTGACCATTGGTTTCCAGTGGCGTGCCGGGTAGAAAATGTTGCAGGAAGTCCATGCGGCTGCTGCGCAGATAAGGAATAAACTCAAGACTATCACCATTATCGGCTTGCCAGTTCCAACGGCTGGAAAGCCGTGATGCCCAAGCTTTACGGAATGCATCTGGATTCAGGTTTTGCCGGCGTAGAGTGGAATCCTTATAGGCATCTTTACCGAGAATAAACCCGGCAGTATCCTGATCCAGGCTGGCATAGGCAAAAGAAGTTCGGCCACTAGCTTTGCCCACTGAATGCAACGCCTGAAAATTAAATAAACCTTGTCGGTATCGTTCATCTTCCCTGAAGCTTTTAGCATCCGTATAACCTGCCTGAACAGCTAGCGTATCTGAGGACATGCCTATTTGACCACGATAATAGTTATCACCGCCCAGTTGTAGAGAAAACGCTGATGAAACTTCATCAGCCGCACTGCCTTGAGGGCCGGGCGTAAACACACTGATCGCGCCATGCAAGGCATTTGAGCCATATATAACTGTACCCGGCCCACGAAGCACATCGATTCTGCCAGCCTGCGGTAAATTGACTTCAAATAACTGATTCACATTACAAAAACCCGCCGGGCGAGTCGGCACCTGGTCCTCTAGCACCATAAAAGCACCACATGCCCCTGCCCCGGTCAAAACCGGCGAGCGAATAGCCGTCAAATGTTCTTGTCCAGATCCACGACTGATCCAAACCCCGGGGATGCGATCAAATATTTCATTAGGATGTGTTGGCAATTCAAGTGCTAAGTCTTCGGCACTGATGACTGCTAGGCTGCTACTCGCTGAATAATTTACCATTTCCCGGCTGGAGGTAACCTGCATGACTGGAAGTATTTTGGAGTCAGTGTCCACAGTTACTTCACTAAGCCCATTAACGGCGCCGGTATTCAGCTGTAACA
>JAKITM010000122.1 GCA_021648045.1 Lysobacterales bacterium | reverse complement strand
AATGACAATGATAAAAGCTGGCAAAATACTTAGGAATTATGCAATTCAAGAACAGCTAAAAACTGTATGGAACAGATGCATGAAGAGTTGAGTGGAAAACCAATAAGTGATGTTCGATTGGTTGAACAAATATCAAGGTATGAAAAGTTGATTGAATTTAACGATTATAAAGAAGTAACACAATTGGATATAAATACACCTATCGGACCCTATGGGACATTATTAAATATCAAGCGTATTTACCTGTCTAATGCTTTTGTTAACCAATCATCGGAGCAGTATCTGGGTGTTGTAATAAAGGATTTGTTATTTTGGCGAATGGTATTAAAAAAAGGCCACTTGTTAATCACTAATATGGTTACCATAGCCACATTAAGTGATGACATTAACAGTCTTTCTATAGCCATTAAGCAGAGTCGTTTAACTGTTGTACAGTTGAATCAACTACAAGGCAAAATTAACCCTTTAAGCGTGAATGAAATTGATTTGGGACGGACTTTTGAGTTTGAGTTTAAATATGGTATGAACATGTTTATGTTTGGTCCAGAAGAAGCAGAAAGTTCGATTGACTTAACTGAGTGGGTTGATTTTTTTCAGCCACAAGCCACCCACAATTTCAAATATTTACATATCACCAAGTCGTTGAAAAAAGTGGCGGCATTGAACACAGCTGAGTTTTATCAGTACCTTGAAAGTGATCAACCAGCAGAGGATTTTGCATCACCAGTTAAGTGGTCACCTAGCATGTTATATAATCCGGTGGGTAAAATACTGGTAGGTATTGCCATACCAGCGTATACCGATTACATTGCTAGGGTTCATGATTTAAACGGCATGTTTTATCTGTTGAAACTACAAATTGAAATCGCTTTGAATCCTGATAGAGCTGTTGAACAGGTCATTACCAACTCCCAATACAGCAACCCATACACCTTAAAACCGATGGCTTATAACAGCGAAAGTCACAGCATTTATTTTGAGTGTAAGGATAAAACCTCTAGTTGTGAATTGGATTTATAAAGAGGCATGGTCTAATAGGTTGTAACAAATACCTTGACCAGATCAGAGGGTTAGCCCGTAGCATTTAACCAATAAGTTTAAAAATACATTCTCTTACTGGAGTAAAAGCTTCTTGCTCTGACTTACTAATATCATCTCTTTTATCGTTACTGATTTCGAGCTTAGTAATTGGCTTGTTAGTCGTATTTACTGTCATTTGAATATTAATTTCGAACTCCTGGTTTTTTGGAGCTAACTCCACACAACTGCTTATTGTGTCTTGTTTAGATGATGCACCAAGCAATACTGGCATTGCTACAAGCGTTAAAACAATCAAGTGAATATTTTTCATAATAGATATCCTATTGGTTAAAGGTCTGGCACATATTCAAGTATGTCGCCGGGTTGACAGTCGAGGGCAGCGCAAATTTTTTCAAGGGTTTCAAAACGAACGCCTTTCACCTTGCCTGATTTTAGTAATGAGAGGTTGGCTTCAGTAATACCGACGATTTTTGCCAGTTCCTTGGATCTCATTTTTTTAAGTGATAGCTGTACATCCAGCCTGACTATGATTGGCATGTTAGTTCCCTACACAAAAGACTGATTTTCTTTTTCAAGTTGTAGTGCTACCTGCATGATCCAGGCTATGAACCTGAGAACCAATGCAGCAAAAAGCGCGGTAGCATGTGTATGTGTGAAGGTCAATGTCATGTATGCAGAATCAGTATTGTATGACATCGCTATACTCATAGCTGTTTGGGCGAGTATCCAAGCAATAACAAATCTGAGAGATGCTGATGCGATCTTATTATATAAATGAATAATTGTTGTTGAGAAAAAAATTCTTTCGGCATAGATACCAAAGAGTTTCCGAAGGTTGTTCAATACTTGTGCTATGAAATAGCCAGGAATAAAGGTAATTATCAATCCCAAAGTTTGTTTGTCTAGCGAAGGTGGCCAAACATCAAGACGATCTCTTCCGAATCCAAATGGCATACCATCAAGCCATGCTTCTGGGGGCAATACCCAGTGATGAATAAGATAAAACGGTAACATTATAAGTAGTAATAAGCAGGTGAAAGCAAACCAACGGCTTGAAAGAGTTATTTTATCTGTAATGTTCATAAACCATTCACTTATTGAAATAAATATAAAAAATTATTATAATACAATAATTAAATATGTCAATATAATAAATATATCAAAATTTTCAGTAGGAAGAAAGTTAATTCAAAATATACCATTAAGTTATAAATACAATAATGAACGCTAGCCACCGGCAATTGACTTGGTCGTTATTGCTTGCTATCACTATTCATCTAATGGTATTGATACCGCTAATATTGGGGAATGCAGAAAAACAAAAACAAAACAAACAGAGTGAATATTTACGCGTAAAGGTACTTGCAGTTATGTTACCTGTTCAGTCAGTTGTTTTAAAATCTGAAACTGAGGAAGTAGATAGGCTGCCTGAAAACAGCACTGATTTAGACAAGTTGAAAACGCTAGTTTCGATTGCTCAGAATATTGAAGTGGAAGAGAAAAAATCAATTACAGAAAGCAAGAAAGATAAAGTCAGGGCAAATAACAATACCTATGTTGTGGTTCAATCGAGTCTGGAAATTCGTGACGCATTGCTCCAGCAACTGCAAAGCAACTTGGACGCTATTAATAAACCAGAGCTCGGAAAATTTACAGCAAATAAATTACCAGCAAATTGGACACGAAAGGCGATTGATTACACACCCGGGATGTTTAAAAATGCAGAGCGAAAGCAGAAAGTGAATTTTTCCGGTGCAGTAGTGGTGGAAAGTTGGAGAGGTACTGATGGCTCGTTTAATACAAAAATGCGACTAACTAATGGAAAAATGATTTGTGGTAGCAGGGCTCTAGGGAATGCCTTTGATAGTTTTTCCGGATCGCCATCATGGATGTTTGTTTTTTGCTAAAGCCTGTTTGATTACTTATCGGGTGACTATTATCTGACTCAACTTTCCTCCATATAACTCTCAACCGGCGGGCAGGCACACATCAGGTTGCGATCACCCCAGGCATTATCGACGCGACCGACGGGTGCCCAGTATTTATTATCGAGTAAATACTCTAGCGGCCAGGCGGCATCGCTGCGGCTATAGCTGTGGTCCCAGTCATCGGAAGTAACTTCGATAACGGTATGCGGTGCATTTTTTAGCGGGTTATCCAGGGCATCGGCAGATGAATTATCAACCGCCATGATTTCGGCATGGATTGATTTCATGGCCTCGATAAAGCGATTGATTTCTTCCAGTGACTCACTTTCTGTTGGCTCAATCATTAATGTGCCAGCAACCGGAAATGACATTGTTGGTGCGTGGAAGCCATAATCGATTAAGCGTTTGGCGACATCCTCTTCGCTTATGCCGCAGCTTTCTTTGAACGGCCGCAGGTCGATGATGCACTCATGCGCTACATGGTTGTTGCGCCCGGTGTAAAGCACTTCAAAGTGTGAGCTCAGTTGTTTTGCCATGTAATTAGCACTGAGTATGGCTATTTGGGTGGATTTTTTCATTCCCTCCCGACCCAGCATGGCGATATAGGCCCATGATATCGGCAAAATACCGGCACTACCCCAGGGTGCAGCGGCAACTGCTGGCATACCCCTACTCGGGCTGGAAATGGCTTGAACCGAATGATTAGGCAGGAAGGCTTCGAGGTGTTTACCAACACAAATTGGGCCCACGCCAGGCCCACCACCACCGTGTGGGATAGCAAAGGTTTTATGCAGGTTTAAATGCGAAACATCGGCGCCGAATTCTCCAGGTGCGGCACAGCCAACCAAAGCGTTTAAATTCGCGCCATCAAGGTAAATCTGACCACCATTAGCATGCACAATTTCACAAATTTCCCGAATGCGTTCTTCATATACACCATGAGTTGAGGGATAAGTCACCATCAGAGTTGAGAGTTTGTCTTTATGTTCTTCCGCTTTGTGGCGCAGATCATCAACATCCACATTGCCATTGTCATCACATTTAACCAACACAATTTTCATCCCGGCCATCGCCGCGCTGGCGGGGTTAGTACCATGTGCCGAAGAAGGAATCAGACAAATATGACGCTCGCCCTGATTCCGGCTTTGGTGGTAGGCCTTAATAGCTAACAGACCGGCATATTCCCCTTGAGAACCGGCGTTAGGTTGTAAAGACACGGCATCGTAGCCGGTGCAGGCAATCAACATTTGTTCCAATTCGGAAAATAATTGTTGATAGCCCTGAGTTTGGTCTAAGGGTGCAAACGGGTGAATAGCGGCAAATCCTGGCCAGGAAACAGCAGCCATTTCGCTGGCGGCATTCAGCTTCATGGTGCAGGAGCCAAGCGAGATCATCGAAGTTTTTAAGCTGATGTCTTTATTTTCCAGGCGTTTCATATAGCGCATCATTTCAGTTTCAGAATGATAGCTGTTAAATACAGGATGTTGCAAAAACGCACTCTGACGCTGTAATTGCGTGGGAATGGCAGTGGAATTTTCTTCCAGTTGCAGGTCTATCTGGGCAAAATCGGGTAACTTATCAGTGCTCGAAAAAGCCTGCCAGAGGGCTTCAATTTCAGCCTGATCGGTTTTTTCATTAAGACTGATACCGAGACCGGTTTGATCCATCCGGCGGAGATTGATGTCGGCAGCCAGTGCGCGGGTATATATGGCATCTGCCTGTTCAGCATCGAGTTGATAGCTCAAAGTATCAAACCAGGTTTTGTTTTCAGGCTGGAATCCCAGCTGGCTAAGGCCGGTATGTAAAATAGTGCTTAAACGATGCACCCGTGTGGCGATTTTTTTGATGCCTTCTGGTCCATGCCAAAGCGCATAGAAACTACTGAGAATTGCCAGCAGAGCTTGCGCGGTACAGATGTTACTGGTGGCCTTAGCGCGACGGATATGTTGTTCACGGGTTTGCAATGCCATGCGTAGCGCATGCTTCCCATGCCGGTCTTGGGACACCCCAATAACCCGTCCGGGCATGGTGCGTTTATGTGCGTCCCGCACTGCGAAAAATGCGGCATGTGGACCACCATAACCCATTGGCACACCAAAACGCTGGGAATTGCCAAGAACGATATCAGCACCCAGTTCTCCCGGGGGTGTAAGCAGGGCTAGGCTGAGTAAATCTGCAGCCACAGCTACCTGTATGTTTTGACTATGTGCGGCTTCAATGATACCCGCTAATTCGGGAATGGCGCCATTGGTTCCTGGGTACTGCACTAGCGTCCCAAAAAAATCGCCAGCAGCGAGTTGTGCTGTCATGGTTGCGCTGGTATCGGCAATAATCACTTCATAATTAAAGTGTTCGGCACGATTCAGAACCACATCCTGGGTTTGCGGTAAACAAGCAGGGTCCATCAGAAAGCGCATTGAGCGATTGCGCCGATTGCTGCGCTTTATCATCGCCATAGCTTCGGCTGCTGCTGTGGCTTCATCTAGTAGGGAGGCATTGGCAATTTCCATGCCGGTCATATCGATAATAAGTTGCTGGAAATTCAACAGAGCTTCGAGACGGCCCTGGGAGATTTCTGCCTGATAGGGCGTGTAGGAGGTATACCAGCCCGGGTTCTCAAACACATTTCGTTGAATAACTAGCGGCATCACGGTGTCGTGATAACCCATGCCGATCATATTGTGCATGACGCGGTTTTTTGCCGCCATTTCCCGTAGTCTCTGCAGTGCCTTTCGCTCTGATATTCCCGCTGCCAGATTCAGCTCCGTATCGATCAGAATATTTTCCGGCAGAGTATTTTTAACCAAGGCCTCGAGTGATTCTTCACCTAGATAAGCGAGCATTTCATTTGCATCACTGTCTCGCGGACCAATGTGCCGACCTGGGAACTCATCGTCGGGACACAGTTGTTTGAATAGACCGCTGTTGGCTGAAGTATTTTCTGGGTTTTGCTTGGACATACGAATTCCGAAAATGAAAAGCTAAAGCAGGTATTTTAGCTTATTACATCCGTAGATACTCTGTTAAACCGCAAGTATAAATTCAAGCTCGTGATAGGTTATTCGCTTTCAGGAAGCGGTAAACGCGTAATGGCGTAGATACTATGAAAGCCACAAAAGTCGTATCCTCTAAGATCCAAACAAAATCGGAGAAAACAAATGACTCAAGTGGCTTTCAAACAAGACTTTACATCAAATGACCCTATTTTGTATATGGCA
>JAKITM010000121.1 GCA_021648045.1 Lysobacterales bacterium | reverse complement strand
ATAACGCTGACGCTGGGTCAGCGAGGGAATCATTTTTTGCATTGCTTATTGCTCCTAGTTCATCAGAAGCATAGAGTGACTGAAAATCGTTCAGGAAAACAGGGTGAGGTTTACTTTGCGCTTACTATTTCGTGACTAATTCTGTGTTTTTTTATAGTGTTATTTGTCGCTCATGCAGTAACAATAAAACTAGTTGTCGCTCATAAATGCATATATTTGATCGCCTAATGAGGTTGTATCGAACATATGAGCGCTAAATTCAATAATCATCCGTTATTTTAATAAGCTGAGAAAATATTAAAATGGCAGATTGTTGTCCTCTGGCAGGACGCAATTCTTGTAATATATTCTCATTTTTCAGTAGTTTGATAATTCGTTGTGCCGTTGGTCTTGGTATTTGGGTTTTCTTGATAAAATCAATTCCGCTAAAAATCGGGTTGGAAAACAACCAATCAACGGTATTGAGTGTATATTGCGAATGCGTTATTTCTTGTATTTGTGTTTTTATACCTTCATATAACGCCATAATCGAACGAACCTTGATACTGTTTTGCTTTGCCTGCACAGTAACCGCTTTCAAGAAAAATAATATCCAGCCATTCCAATCTCCTTCTGCCGATATAGCTTTTAGCCTTTGATAATATTCCTCGCGATGAGCTTCCAAATACTCACTCAAATAAAACATGGGTTGAGATAAAGACTTTTTCTGATATAAGAAGAGTGGAATTAAAAGCCGTCCGATACGACCATTACCATCTTTAAAAGGGTGAAGTAATTCAAATTGCGCATGAATAATGGCGGTTTGTAATAAAAAATCAGAATCATCAAAACCAATATAGGTTTCCCATTTTTCTAGAAATTCATCCAGAATCAGGGGGGATGGAGGAACAAAGCTTGCTTTTTCTATTGAACAGCCTGCTTTTCCAATCCAGTTTTGGTCTTTGCGGAAGGCGCCGGGAGTCTTATCTTGCCCACGCACACTATCAAGCAATATTTTATGTAGTTCACAAATAAACCCCAGCTTTATAGGGTAATCCTCTAAGTGCTCACGAGATATAAATAATGCATGGCGATAATTCAAAATCTCTTGAATATCTTTTGCTTTTTCACCCTCTTTAATCATTCCCGCTTCATGTGCTAGAACTTCATCAACGGTTGCTTGGGTGCCCTCAATTTTAGAAGATAAAACCGCTTCTTGTGTTGTTAAGGGTGATAACATAACCTCAGGATTCGGGATTCCTTGAAGTAAACCATCATACCGAGCAAGTTCAGCGTTGGCATTACCAACCAGACCAAATAACTCCTGATAATCAAGATCCTGCAAAGGTAATTCATTAGGAATATAGGGCTTCATAGTTTTTTCCTTTCTTAAATAACCTTTATATCGGTTGCTGGTGATTTAAGTTTGAATATCTGCTCGACATTGATTTTTACAGCATCGCTAGTAAAGCCATCGTCACGGAATACAACGCGCAAGGGTTTTTTCTTGGCAAGTTCTTTAACAAAGTCTTCATTAATACCTTTATCAAAGCATGCCGCAAGCGTATTATCATCAACAAAGAAAACTTCCTTGCCCTCAATCTCTTTTCGCTCGATAGGCAAAGTCAAGTCCACACCCCAATCTAACAATACTTGAAACAGCAAGTCTTCGGATGATCTGTCTTTTTTAATATTAAAAACTTGCACATCAAACATATCGGGATGCGCTTCATCAGGTGGTAGTGTTACATCGACCATATTAGAACTATCAATTTTGAATACTCGGAATCCTGTATCAAGATTTCCGATGCCTTCTTTGTGAGCATTGTCTTGCTTGATTTTTTTACCGGCACGGCGGATGCGTTCTTTGGATAATTCTGCTATATTTTTATAGCCTGCCTTAAAGGCTTCTGATTTTTTATCTGTTTCTTCGGGAAGCTGTACAGAAATACATTTTCGATTACCTCCATCTTCAGCATTAAGCTTCATCACCGCATGGGGGGTTGTTCCAGAGCCTGAAAAAAAGTCTAAAATAATACCCCCTGACTTACTTGCAATATTTATAAGGTTTTTAAGAAGTAATGTTGGCTTGGGGTGATTAAATATTTTTGGAGAAAAAATATCAGATAATTCTGTAGTACCATCAGAATTCATACCCTGTTTGTCCCACCAAGACTCAGGTTTGAATCTCATAGAGTTTCGCTCGGACAAGTATTTTTTCTGAATTGGTGCTGCAGCGCCTGATTTTCCAAAAATAATACGCCCATTCTTGATTCTTTCTAGCACTTCCTTCTCATTAAAAACCCAATACCGTCCACGAGGCGGGGAATAAACTTTATTATTATGGGGGTTAGTTATAGGGAAATGCGGCCCTATATGATTAGCAGATAAATCGGATGTCGTCCACAGCCCGCGTGGATCTTTATCTGGGTTAGAATATGTTTTATCAATAAAGTCTTGAGTAATAGGAAAGCCCGGCAAAATATCATCTTGAGCACTTCTTCCATAAGTTAATATATAATCATGAACAGGTGGTATATACCCTACATTATTTCCATTAGTTTTCTTCTTCCAAACTATTGTACCCAAGAAATTATCTTCTCCAAATATTTCATCACATAAACGCTTTAAGTTCGCCTGCTCATCATCACCAATAGAAATAAACATAACACCATCATCCCTCAATAGATTGCGTGCCAATTTTATCCTTGGGTACATCATAGAAAGCCAATCTGAATGAAAACGACCATTGCTATCGGGGTTGGCAACAAGGCGGCCACCTTCATCATCGCGCTGGCCAGAGGCTTCATCATATTCGTCTTTATTCGCGGTGAAGTTATCATTGTAAATAAAATCATTACCCGTGTTGTAAGGCGGATCAATATAGATCATTTTGATCTTATTAAGGTAGGTTTCCTGCAATAGCTTTAGCGCATCAAGATTGTCGCCTTCAATAAAAATATTTTGAGTGCTATCAAAATCCACACTTTCATCACGACATGGTCGTAATGTTTTTGAAATGGGAGTATTTGCTGTAACTAGCGCTTCACGCTTACCCGGCCAGTTCAGGCTATAACGCTCTTGTTGACCCTCAACAATCGTGTCAGATAATTCTTGTCTTAGGGCATCAAAATCAATGGCACGCTCGATTTCACCTTTTGAATTTTTCTTTTCAGTCACACAATTGGAGAATAATTCAGCCAGCTTGGCTATATTTTTGTTCGTAAAATCCGGTGTTGTTAAATCCAGTTTTTCCATTTCTCTCTCTTTACCACAAAAGGCACAACAAACACGAAAAGCTTAGAGAACGATTCAGCTTATTGACACTTTTGGATATTTGTTAAAATCAATCAGCAAACTCGGTTTCAGGTTGGTTGCTCTTAAATTAGAACTCTGATGATCTCTGGTGTATGAGTTAAATTAAAAAGCCGTGTGTATTCTGTTGATTGATCTTGGATGATCAACAACCAACAGGTAATACACCACATGAAAGATAATAATAGTGTTTCACTGAAAACGCCACTAGAAAACCCATTAGAGGCTTTATTAAAACAAGGAGCAAGAGATCTGTTGAGTGCTGCGATAGATACGGTGCTAGTTTCGCTGCTGGAGCAGTTCAATTATTTAATGCAAGCCGGTGGTACGCATGGTTATTTGCCTGAACGCAGCATTCAGAGCGGTTTGGGCGGTGCACTGGCAATACATTCGGACTAGTAACCTGATCGAATCTGTAAGAAATTGAAATTGAGTGTAACCTTTCAATTGGCCGCCGCATAAGTTTGCAGTTGGACGGTGCCCAATGAGATCCCGGCGCATAGGCCGGGTAGACAATATTTTTAGAATACGCCGTGGATTGCTGTAACAACCAGTCGTATGGATTACCCGCGTGCTTTTAAATACGCCAGCTCGGAAACATCAGTCCAGCCTTTCACCTGTTTGGAAAATGCCTGCCAGCTGGCATAAACACGGGCGCTGTCGGCGTCGGCATTGGCGAGATCGGCTAATACTTCTGTGGTCATCTGTTTAAGTTTGGCGATGACTTCTTCTGGGAATTGGCGCAGTTCGACCTGATGTTTCTGTATCAGCGTTGTTAAAGCCTTGCCGTTACGGGCAGTGAATTCCGACAGCATATCGAGGTTGGCTGCCTGGCAAGCAATATCAACACAATGTTGTAAATCTTCAGGTAATGCTGCATAAGCTTTTTGGTTTACAAAGGCTTCAAGAGTAGTGCCGGGTTCGTGCCAACCAGGAGTGTAATAATATTTGGCTGCACGAAACAGACCGAAAGCGAGGTCGTTATATGGGCCCACCCACTCGGTTGCATCGATGGTGCCGGTTTGCAGTGCGGTAAATAACTCGGCCCCCGGAATATTTACCGGAGTGCCACCGGCGCGTTTGAGAACCTCTCCCCCTAGGCCTGGAATTCGCATCTTCAAGCCTTTAAGGTCGGCAAGAGAATTGATTTCTTTATTAAACCAGCCGCCCATCTGTACCCCGGTATTGCCAGTAGGATAGGGGCGTAAATTATGGGGTGCATATAGTTCACGCCAGAGATCCAGCCCACCGCCATAATAAAGCCAGGCATTTTGTTCTCGCGCAGTAAAACCAAAAGGTACACCGGCAAAATACTGTGCCGCCGGTATTTTGCCTTTCCAATAGTAAGGTGCGCCGTGCCCCATTTGTGCTGTTCCGCTGGAGACAGCGTCAAAAATTTCAAAAGGCGGCACCAGTTCGCCGCCGCCATACACCTTTACTTGAATGCGGCCGCCGCTGATTCGGGTGATAGATTCTGCCAGTGTATTGGCACCGGTGCCGAGAGCGGGAAAATCCCGTGGCCAGGTGGTTACCATCTTCCAGTGAATGGTTTCAGTGGCGGCTTGGCAGTCAGTGCTTGTGGTAATTGCCTCCTCAGCGCTTTCACCCTGACAGGCAGTTAGTAAACCGGCGGTGCCAATGCCTGCGGTGATGCCGATGCCGGCTTGGCTTGCTTTGCGAAGAAAGTTACGTCTTTTCATGGCTTGGTCCTGATTCCGGTTGAGGAAAATTATAGGTCTTGGGCTGCTAGAGTAGGTTCGCTGTCCAGCTTTGTAAAGTTGAATAAATCGGTGTCTGCAAGCTGAGAGGGTGAAACATGCCGAATGGCGCGAAAAATATTCTCGATTCGACCGGGGTGTTTTTGCGACCATTCCTTGAGCATGGTTTTAATCGCCTGGCGTTGCATATTTGGTTGTGAGCCACACAGGTTACAGGGGATGATGGGGAAATCCCGCAGCTGGGCGTAGTCGATGATGTCTTTCTCTTGGCAGTAGGCCAGCGGGCGAATAACGATGTTTTTACCGTCATCACTGAGCAGTTTTGGTGGCATGGCTTTCAGACGACCGCCATTGAACATATTTAAAAACAGAGTTTCAATGATGTCATCGCGGTGATGTCCGAGGGCGATGCGGTTGAAGCCATTTTCTTCTGCAAATCGGTACAGTGCCCCGCGGCGCATGCGGGAACAAAGACCGCAGGTGGTTTTGCCTTCAGGAATAACTCGCTTAACTACACTGTAGGTATCTTGCTCGATAATATGGAAGGGAATATCGAGGCTGGCACAGTATTCGGGTAGAACATGTTCGGGGAAACCGGGTTGCTTTTGATCTAAATTAACTGCCATTATTTCGAATGAAATAGGTGCCTTTTTTTGCAGGGCAATAAGAATATCCAGTAAGGTATATGAATCTTTACCGCCAGACAGGCAGACCATAACTCGGTCGCCAGCAGAAATCATCTGGTAATCTTCAATTGCCTGTCCGGTATTATGCAGCAGGCGTTTATTGGTTTTTTTCCAGGCGGCAGATTTATTTGCCAGTTTAATTGTTGTGTTTTCCACTGATGTAGAACCTGTGCCGAGGGCTAGTTACTGACCATTTTAGTGTTATAGTTCATGGATGGCACCATTTTTGTTATTTATATGACTCACCGTGACCCGCTGACTGTTTCCCACCAGCTGGCAGAGCTTCGCCAGGAGCACCGCGATCTCGATCAGGCCATCAATTTGTTGAGTCAGGATCCTTTTGCGGATGAACTGCAGGTGCGCCGCATGAAAAAGCGTAAATTGAAACTCAAAGACTGGATTACCCAACTTGAATCAGAGATGATTCCGGATTTGGACGCTTAGTACCTAAATCCTGCAAGTTCTCGCACTCACTCAGCACAAGCTCTTGATCCGTATAGCAAATGAAACTTTTCGGCAATCACAATGAGGATCCCACTCAAAGTTATCATTCACTCTACAAATCA
>JAKITM010000120.1 GCA_021648045.1 Lysobacterales bacterium | reverse complement strand
ATGCCGTGTGCCCGACTCAGGGCCTTTTCTACAGCCTGCTTTTTAAATGATTGATTATGTATTGTACGCATTATTGTCTACCTCTTAATGAAATATTAGAGGCGACAACTATCCTGACACAGGGGGCCAGCCAACAAATTTTTCACTTACGGGGTCATATGTAAAACCGGGTGCCTGCGCGTGCTCCAGTGTCCGGTCACCCGTGGTATTGGGGATTGTCGGTGGGGAATTGGGGTTGTTCAAATCCCAAACATAAATCTGTCGCACACCACCATAACCACCCACTAACACCATCAGACGGCGGACTGGATCAATGGCGGCCGTGCCGTAAATCTGTAAGTTTGTATAACCGCCATGCGTCGTCCAGGTATTAGCATCCGGGTCGTATTGCGCCAACCGGCCACCACTGTATGTCCCATGAACCCAGAGCTTATCATCCTCAGGATCATAGGCACTTACACGACCCGTTGTATGGCCTAGCGCAGGGAGACTCGCTCCCCGGCTCCACCCGCCTGTGCCTGTGCCATCGTCTATGCCTGTTGAAAAATCAAATAAATTCGTGTTCGAATGATAAGAGCAACCATCACCAAACTGGCCACCGCCCGCCTGCACAAAACGATCTATTGTCGGTATATACTGCAATAGGTTATAGGTATGGGGGATCGATGGGCGGCCATCCTCATAGTAGGACACACATGTGGCAATTGGATTACTAGGCTCAGACACTCGTGTCCACAGCAGGGTCTCTATGTCAAAAACATAAATTTCATTTCCAGAATAATCCATATGCCCACCACCCCAAACGATGAGGCGATCACGAGTGGTGTCATATGCCCCACCATTCCAGGTTTGCATAATAGAAACTGGGCCCGTAGCCCCAGGTGGCGTCGGACTGGGAAACACGGTTTCCATATTAGAGTTCGGTGCTTCGTACCAATTGCCTGGCTGAAGGTCATCGATCTGACCGGCTATCGATGCTCCAGAAAAAATGAACATTGCAAAAAATAGGAAAATTAAATTGTTTCTAATCTGCATTTTATTAACACCAAATAGTTTTATGTGTACGAAAATATTGCTAGTGGTCGCATAGATTTTATTGTACAAAATAGCGGCATATACTGGAAGAGTATAGCTAATAATCACTCGAGGACAGGGAGTTTGTCAGTATCATACTGACAAACTCCCTTGCTTCATTCAATTAATCAATCAATCCGGTGAGTGAATACACTCACTAGCCTGTCAGCAATCTTCAACTTTTGTTCGTGGCAATAACGGGAATCTGGCTAAAAGGCGCCTGTCCCCGGGGCGTCCCGGGGCGATCCCGGGGCGATCACTTTTGAACAGGGGCTAAACCACAAGGAGAAGAGCTGGAACGGATGTTGTCGGGATCTGGTAAAACGCTTGAGGGCGTTCAATATTTATGGCTCTTCCCATGATCGATGGCCGCCACTACTCAGTGGCTGACCAGCCTTGCCGAGGTGAGATTTATACTCACTTGAATGAACGGCTTTGCTCAGCCGGACACCCTATCGATTACATTTTTAACACCTTTATGCAATTTACTCAAAACCATCTTTAAAGACAACATCTGTACCTGGAGTCATACGCCAGTTACCATGATCAGTCCCCAGCCAAACGGTACTATCATATGGACTAATACTAATAGACCAGACATTAAAGTCTGTTGGCATATTCCAATTAATGCTTTCCCAGTTTTGTCCATAATCAATAGAACGAAATATCCCCAAGCCTGGACCCTTCCATTGTCGTTGACCTACATAAATTATATTAGGGTTTTTTGGGTCAATTGCAATTCTTTCAAATATGGCTCTGCCAAAGAAGTCTCTTTCCAAGCCATCCGCTTCACCTCTAGATGACCACTCCGTACCATTATATATCCAGATACTTCCATCGCCCACAGCATACAATCTATCTGGGTTTTTGGGGTCGACTTCAATGTTGCGCACATGTTGATTCAATAAACCGCCAATACGACTCCATGTATTTCCTCTATTATTAGACCTAATTACCTCAAACTGCCCAGAACCAACTGATCTTAATGCATAAATAATATCCCCATTACTTGGGTGCATTGCGCGGATTGGCGCATCAATATGATTCCATGTGACACCGGCATCATCACTACGAAATCCAGCAGTAGCAGTTCCCAAATATACTATGTTTTGTTTCTGAGGATGCCAGATGAAATATCGATAGTCGTCGATCATATCTTCTAATATTTCCCAGGTCTCACCATCGTCTTGGCTAATTGCGAGTCGTTGTTTCGTCCATCCTCCAACAGCAGAAATAACACGCTGACTATCTGGTGTTGGATCGTAGACCCCACCAGGTTGTGACTTGGCACCTAAATCTGATTGACGGGGTGCAGCAACATAAGTCCATGTGTCGCCATTGTCTTCGGTCAATGTGGCTCCAAAATCGGTGTGAAAAAACATCATTTTTTCAGGGTCATCAGGATGAAACGCTATGGCTGAACGACCTCCATGTCCTCGGCGTGCCCCACTTATTCCATTCCCAGATAAACTCCAGGTCAAACCACCATCAGTCGTTACCCTAAGAGGATTGAGGTCAAAGGCTGAAAGTGGTTGAGTTGGGTGTGCAATCAGTCCTTCACTAAAGTAACGTGAATTAGTAAAGAAGCCATTTTCCCGTTGTGTTGGACGTTGCCAACTAGTACCAGCATCATTACTGAAATATGGAAACTTTCCTCCAGCTTTATCAGCATCGACATACATAATATTTGGGTTAATCGGATTAATTGTTAGACGTGCCCAAGTCAAATTGGGTAAGCCGTTGTTCAGTTCTTGCCAGTTTTGCCCACCATCAGTAGTGAGCCAAACACCAGCAATACCCAATGCAATATAGGCTTTTAATGGGTCATTAGGATGAACAGCTATACCTAATACCAGACCTGTTGATGGTCTAGTAAGTTCTACCCAAGACAAAGCATTGTCATCACTGAACCAGAGTCCATCATCAGCAGCTAGCCATAGATCACCCGTTACTGGATGTCTGATGATGGCATTATATATAGCACCTGTAGGACCAACATCTGTCCATGTTATTCCTCCGTTGCTTGTTCGTAGCAATCCTGAGTCGTGCGTGGCAACATAGACAATTTCTGTATTATGCAGGGTAGCCCCAGTAGGATCAAATGCAAAATATTGGTTCTGTGCTCTACCACGCAAAAACGCTGCACTTCGCAATCGAGTCCAACTCCTACCTAAATCATCACTACGATAGATACCATCTGCTTCAGCTTCATAGTAAGCTACATCAGGTGGATATGATCTTACTGGACCTACTCTAGATTGCAGACCAGCCGCCCATAGTATGTTGCTATTAGCAGGATCAAAAGCGATCGACTGTACACCGTTTGAATGTATACCATCTTTTCGTATCATCCAATTGTTTCCGCCATCTTCACTCACATAAACACCAGCTGTATCAATTCCTATTGCCATTCGCATTGGGTTTTGTGTGCTTATCTCCAGTGTAAAGCCCATTTGCCCCATTTCACCTCCTGTGCGTCCAGCTAATTTTTCAGCAATAGTCCTCAGAGGTACTTGTGTCCAAAAGCCTGATGTAATATTTGTTGAAGCTATACCTGATGAAATGTTTAGAGTTGATGATAAGACTGCATTAGAAGTTATTACATTATTCTCCATTTGAACAGCACTCTTTACTGTTTCATTGGTATTGACCTCTGTAGTTGGAACATCAATAGGAAGTGAGTAAAAGGCCATTGCAGAGCCTAAAATATTAATTAGAATAGTAGCCAAGAATAGCTTTGCCACAGAGTGTCGCTTTATATATTTCACATTAGTTTCCTATAAAAATTATCGAGTTGCGTTTAGGGAGGTTTTTTTTATCTTTTGCCCGAATAAATCTTCGGGCCAATTTGTGGATCCATAGCTGGGTGCTTGAACCAAAAATTTGCTGCGACAATGATTCTTTATTTCCGACATGCTCAAAGAAAAGAACATCCATCAAAAATATACAACTCGACGACTGTATATGGTGTTTACGCTTAGTTACCTATATCAATTAATTTTAACGGCTATTCCGCTTGAATTCGGACCGACAGCGACTATTGGGCCACCAGAGTATATAAAACGAAGTCTTTCAGGGCTTATATACGATACGCTAAGGACATTGCGCGGCACACCATCTTCCAGAATGAAGACCTGACAGGATTGTCCGGTATAGTCTGGGCTTGGTTGGCATTCCATTTCTACTGGGAAAATGTTTTCGTTAACAAGGTTGGTAATTGAGTATTTAACAGTAGCCGTTGAAGAGTCAATGGATGTTTTGCTGATATTGATTACCGAGGACATATAGGCAGTAGGTGGCCTTGAGCCGTTATAGTAGGCGTCGACAATGTTTGAGAATGCCCAACGCCCGCTTAGATTTATAATTCTGGTGTCCGGGTTATTGTCGATATTCAGCTCTTCATAGCCGAAAACGAGAGTTTTGTAAGGGATAAATACGCCGTCATTAATTTTCATCCTGAGTTGCCCCTCTGAATCCATTTTGAGGGTCATCCTGCCAACCTGGTTTAATTGTGGGGTGTCATCGGGTAGTGGGCAACCTAGGCATTGGCCACCGGTCAGTTCGTATAGTTTGCTAAAAAACACATCTTCTACCTGACGCGTTGCTGAAAATAACCATTGGCTGCCACCATCCTGGTCATATATGAGGGGATAAACTCCCACAGCAGTGCCTTGTCTGGCAATTAACAGGCCTTGCCTTTCCAGCTGGGTATTAAAGTACAGTCCGGGGTCAGGTTTAGGTCTGCGATTAGGGCTGCTTGGGCAGGGCTCGATTAGGCTGCAGTCAAGCAACTCAGAAGTTTCTAACACGGCACCGCTGAATTCAACGGTCACATCCAGTTTATTAAATGTGCCCTCAATGGTACCGACCAAGGCGCTCATATCAACTAGCGCGCTGTATTGGGTTTGTCCAAAGCTACAAGCGCCCAAGCTACTATCCCTGGGTTCGAACTCAATCAGCACCGAGCTACCATCGTAACTGCTGACAATAGGTTTTTGGTTGCCTGGATGGCAATCACTTGACCAGAATCCATCAATCTCAATTAGGTATGGTTCAGTTCCAGGTAAGAACGGATGCAAAGTTACATCGGCTTTGGTGATATCAGCAAAGCTGGTTGTCGCGAAAAGACCTGAGAGTAGAAGCAGGCATAGTAATTTCATAACAAAAGTCCTCGTCTGAATTTATATTGTACCTTATAGCAGGCGAGGAAATAGAGATTTACGGTGGGTAGCACCTCTAGGGTTAGAGTAATGCTATCGGTGCCTACCCACGATTTCGCTGATCTATTCGAACTGATCCGCAAATACCAAATTGGTTGTAATTCCAGACCCACCAGTAATGCGAATATTATCAAAGTATGGCTAAAAGGCGCCTGCCCCCAGGGCGACCACCTATTGAACCATGTCATGGGTTGACTATAGTTAGTAAGGGTATTTATACTTCGCATGGTTAGTTATCATTAGCACGATCAGGGACTGGTAAGTAACAAGGAGGAACACATGCACCGAACCCGCCACATTTCTAAAGGTTTCCACATGTTCATTGCGGTGGCATGTCTTTTTCTTCTGTCCGCAACGGCATTCGCCGGAGGGGTCGGGGATTTGCTTCCCGATGATAGCGTCGATAAAACCAAGCCCATACCCACTGAAACCAAAGCGCCTCCTATAGTCGCTGCCGATGCTGCTATCGTAAAAGAAGCCGAAGAAGTTAAGGCTTGGTGTCAAAAAAACCCCAGGGTTAAAACTAACCATGACTGTGAATGCGTTGCTAATCGATTTATTGCGGAGCGTCAGGCCGACCCAGTCGTGGGTAAGGATGAGCTTCTTTCGCGGATTATAACCGCAAACAAATGTCCAAGTTTGGAAGGAATTCGAGCGAATGGATATAAGGAGTGCATGGGCAGTAGCGGTATACCTGGATTCAATACAAACGGCAACGAGCTGGAAACCTATTGTCAGTGTGTCGGTAAGCGGACTAGCAAAAATATTTCCGAGCATAAAGGCAAGCTGGGACCAAAACAACGAAGTAATTATAACTACTACGCCTATAGGTACTGCAGCAAGGCAGAAGCATACAAATAAGGGCGGAAAGGTCAAAGTGCCGTAGAAAATATAATATATTAACCTAGCATTCAAATACCCAAGATGTTATAATCGGGAGCATGCTTAGAACAGATGCCAGAAAGCGCAGCACCGAAGTGCAGCAACACAATCGGGAACAGACCATTCGGTTGTTCGCTGATG
>JAKITM010000119.1 GCA_021648045.1 Lysobacterales bacterium | reverse complement strand
TACACTCGATTTATACATCCCGGGAACAAATTGACCTGCTTTGATGCCAACGCCTTTAATGATGTCTCGCTTACCTTGTACAGGCCGTTGTGCTTTCTCAGTGATCTGACTGGTAATCTTTACCTCTAATGTCGCAGAGGCTTCACTACATTTGATTTCTTCAGTTTCAGTCAGCGAACAGGAAATAAGCTTGAATTGGTAGAGACCAGGCCGCTGGCGCTGTAGCCTCGCCGAACTTGATTCCAGCTGGTGAATAATCGGCTTTTCTTTAGCGTAGTTTTCATGTAATTGATAAAACTGTACCGGCGCTTGAGCTACTTTGCTGGTGTGTTCCCAACTTAATCCAATTACGCCATCGGCATCCACTGTGCCGCTATTAGCAGTCCACTCTGGCGCTGAGGTGCCAGCCCCTACATTTGAAACAACAAGTAATACAAAAACTAGACTAAAAAAACTGTTTAAAACCGGTGACTTCATTAAGAATCCTTACCACTGTCAAGTATCGTTATTTTTATTCGCCCGCTGAAAAGGTTGCCGATATTTTTCCATGCAAACAACTTGTTCTGTTGACATCATTTCGATGATCACAGTTTTTGTGATGGATTTCTTTGAGCCGCTCATTTCGAACGGATCATATAGCAGCTGAATCTAACCGAACCCATTCACATAGTTTGAATTTAGATTCAGCTGAGGGAGGTACATGAAGGGCACCTTACAATGACCAAAAGATTTTTAACATTTTGGCACAGTGAAGCCTGCCGGATTAAGGCAAATAAAACACTTGCGTGATGATTTTCACTTTCCATTTTCGCTGCCCGCCCCCACGGAATATCCATCCTGGATATCGCAGATACCCAAGATGAGATATCTACAATGCAATAGCTAATCTGGAGCATAGTTCGTAATCCCCAATCTGTCAATCAAAGTAATTGACTCAGATCAAGCCTGTTCGAAATATGTAAGTATTCGAGCAAGGAAATGATAGAGAGTTAAACACAGAAGTAAATATCTTGCTAAATCGGCTTAACTTAGTGCCATTCGGGACGCTACCATAAAGTACCGTCCACATATTTATTAGCGTTTACCGCGAATCAGTATTTCCACTCTGCGATTTTCATTCCGGCCTGCAAGAGTTGAATTATCGGCAATCGGGAATGCCAGTGCCTCGGGATGTGCAAATTGCTCACCGGAGAAGCCTTCAACAAAGCGTCCGTCGAGCAATTCTCACCGATCTTGTAGTGGCATATTACTTGCTACAAAACCGGACATATTATGTACTACTAACAAGCCCGTGGCAGTGGCTTGACAAAATCATCGTAAAAGTGCCAAATCGTATGATGTTTAATTTGGGAAAACTTGCGGTGGTAGAGTGGCTCGCTACAATTGATTCCACAGTGAAACCAATATGATGTGCATGGATGCACGAATGCAGCGATTACGGGACGTAAAAGAGCTGTCATATACATCATATCGTGCCCCTATCTGGGGATTGGGGTCATCGTATCAGCTGGTTCATTGCCGCCGAGTTTGCTATTCTAAATGGGCATATACACAGTAAAACTTAAACCATGAAAACGATTTCAACAATATTATTCCTGATCCTATCTGGCTTTACGGCTGACTTTACGGCTCAAGCTACCGAAAACTCGGTATCAGCACCCTCCATAACCTACCCAGACCGGGTAACTGCTATGCAGGCACTCGACCGGGAGCTGGGCACGCAGTTGGCTGAAAACCTAATACAAAAACTGGCATCGAAAAATGCTTCTCAATCGCTGATTATCGTTGATGAATTCGCCCAGCAGCTAGCCCAGCAACCAACATTAAATATCATTACACTTGAGTATGCCTATTTCAAACTAGCCGAACATGCACGAATCTATCAGGGTACAGAACTGGATCCGGTAGTACTTGATTTCCTGATAGCTTATCGCTCCCGGGCGCAGGTCATCCACCCGGAATCCCGTGGTAGCAGTCTGCCGGTGTTTAGTATCCGCGCAACGGCTGCGGGTGCGCGCAGATTGCAACAACGGGAATCGGCACTATTAACTGCAAGCAAATTGCAAAATCAACCAACCGCATTCTTACAACACTATCTTAGTGTCCCCCCAGTGAGCCAATCTGCCCTGCGGGGTGCCGCCATTACGCTTACACCGGCACTACAAAAACAATTGCTGGCACTGAGCCTGCAACAACTCAAGCCTAGCGTGGGGAATAACAACAAACAAGCCGGACTAACTATGCTACTTACTGCGCTAGCATTTGAACAATCAGATTTTGGCACACTTAAAAGCCTTGTTAATCAGGCGACAAATCAGCAACTGCCAAGTATTCTCAAACAAATCAGCAATACGTTGCCAGCTACCCAAGCCAAGGCATTACTTTACCAGGCCACCCTCGGTGACCCGGAAATTGCGGCCATTGCAATTCATTACTTGAGCAATTTCTCGGCCACCGACAGCACAATCCATACTGACATGTTGAATTGGCTATCAGAACCGAAGTTGGCAGCGGCAGCGGCTCTTGCCCTCAGCAGCAGCCATAATAAGCAGTTAAAAACCGACTTGCTCCGACTGAGTGTGTCAACTCATGAAGCCACCGCGCGGAATGCCCAGCTCGCCCTCGACTTGCTAGACGAATCAAACACAGAGGGTTCATTATGAACCTTCAATATCAGCTTGCCGGCCGGTCAACATTGACATGCCTGCTTGCAATGGCTTGCCTGCTATTAAGCCTCAACCTTAATGCGGCACCAAGAATCGCTGAATGGACTGAGCAACCCGGCGAACTGGGGCTGGGTTATCGAGTTCCAATACCTGTCAATACCCCACTACCCTTCGACGGCTTCCGTAGCTATAACGGCCTGCGCGCCAGACACTATCAACTTGCCTCAGATACCGCAGTTGTACACCGAAAATTTCTTGGCACCACCCAGAAAGGAGTAACAATCAATGCTTGGCAAATCGGGGATGCAGACCTGCTAAATAATGAAGGACTCGCGGAAGCTGCGATGTTAACCAATGGCGGTATTCACGCACGCGAATGGCAAAGCCCTGAAGTGGTCACCGGCATTATGGAGTTATTCGCCGAGAATGAAAATGATGATGGTTTTTATCGCTACTTGCTGGATAATGCCAATATCATCCTGATTCCATCTTTGAATATTGATGGCTTTAAGCAAACCCAGCGTTATCCGCGAAAAAACTGGCTGGAAACCGACCTGAATAACCCGCAGACCTCCCCTCGTGATGGGCGCATGCGGCGCAAAAATATGCGCGGTGTTGATACCAACATTAACTCCCAGGCTGATCACTTGCGTGGTATCGATCTTAATCGCAATAACTCACCCTTCTGGGCTACCAGTAGTCGCAGTTCTACAGATACTCGCTCGCTGGTGTATCACGGCGGCGGCGCTACATCGGAGAGTGAAACTCAGGCGCTTGTACTGGCTGCTACTTTTGCTCCGGAAAACCGCTTACGGCTCTATACTGACATACATTCTTTCTCACAGGTGCATTTTTGGCACCACACCGGTAGTGCTCGACTGGCGCTTAATACGGTCGAAGTATTACAAGCATTCAGTGATCATCAGTCTGCTTTTCCGGCCGCCAAGGACTACCTATTTAATCAGCCAAACCGGCAACGTCAAAACCGTGGCATTGGCAGCACCGATGAATATTTTTCCCAGACCTATAAAATTCCCTCCTGGACATTAGAAGTTGAACCCTCCGGCGGCAATCACCCTGGACTTCCCGGTGTAGGGGCTGATTATGGTGGTCTCGCCAGTAATATTCACGACGGCTTTATTCTTCCTGAAACTGAAATCCGCCGGGTACGGGAATCTTTAGCAAAATCATTCAGCATCGCCTATTATAAACAAATGGGCGCGGCCTCGGTTCGCCGGCTACGGATTACCGATCAATCTAGTGGTGCTGTGGTTTATGCGGCAGACTGGTTGGCAGATAGCCCAGAGTCCCGGCAGTTACTGGCTAGCCAGTTGGAGTCACTAATTCCTGGGAGAAACTATCAACTTTGGGTCGCATTTAATAAACCCATGCGTTGGCGTGACCCAGAGGGCAATATTGTGGTTTCACAGGGATTACCGCAATCTGCACTCGACACTGATTTCGTCCTGAATGTCGACGGTCAGGCGCTGGAAATATCAAAAAGCAACCCCAACTGGCTGCAACAACCCGGCCTGGCACCCAATGGTTACCTACACTATCGTGAGGATGCCTACAGCCTCAGCTTTACCATCCTGGATACCCAAGACAATCGCGACCTGATAAATCAGGGCAGTGATTTCACCATCAATCAAACCATCAAAGATCTCACCGGTGATTTAATTGATGCAAACCCGGCAACGGTAATCGACTGGGAAAATGGGGGCTGGGTACGCTTAGAAAACAGCGCCGGGTTCAGCGGTGACAGTGGCGGTACCGACTCAACACTAAGCGTTTCAGTCAGCACTGTGGCATCGGAACCCACAATTTTGATCGATGCATCAATGTCGGCAGCCTGGCCGGATTTTAGTCAGGATCAACAAGGCTTATTACTCGAAATACTCGATAATAACCGTGCCGCTGTGTACTGGTTCACTTACGATAACGAAGGTAATCAGCGTTACTTAAACGGTGTTGGCAGGGTGCAAGGAAACCGGATAGTTATTGAGGAGTTGTATGAAACTGACAGCGGCGGTTTTTCAATATCAGGTTTAGAGCCAAATTCCATAGATGTCGGACAAGCGGAAATAATATTTTCTGATTGTAATGCCGGGCGCATGGATTACACCATTGAGGCGCTCACCGGGCACCTAAATATCAGTCGCTTATCTAACCTTATGGGCCACGATTGCGGTCTAGTAACACCCGGAATTCCAATATCCGAAGAAATGATATTTAGTGGCTCCTGGATCACCAATGCAGCCGGAAACCATGGCTTGGTTATTGAGGTGCTGAGAGACTCCCGCATCATAGCCTTCTGGTTCAGCTATGACGAGGACGGCAAGCAGCGTTGGTTCTTCGGTGTCGGTGAAATTGAAGCCGATGAATTGGTATTTGCTGAAGTATTCACTACCAGCGGTGGGATGTTTAGTAAGCCGGCCACTGAAGCCCAAGCTAATTTACTGCCCTGGGGCTCGATGCGCCTGAAATTATCCTGTACAGACGGACAACTCAGCTTTAATGCCGATGCTGGCGGTATGGGCAGCGGCGAGTTTTCCTTCACACGGCTGACCTTTATCAAAGGAACGGCCTGCGCAGAGTAATAACGCACTGATTATAGACACTCAAACACTGGATGGCAGTATAATTAGCAACAAATCTTAACTGGAAAATACTATGAGTGACAGTGAAAACCACAACCGCGTGGTCGGTGAATTTATTGACCTGGCTAACAAATTACAAAAACAAGACCTCGATCCACAGCTGATTTCAGCTGGCCTAATGGCAGCCTCAGGGGTTTATGTTACTTTTACGACCGCAGGCAATCATGGTGTGCTGAAAGACAGTGGTATCGATAAAGCCGTGGAAATGTATACCAATAATCTGAAGTTCATTCAGACACAAAAACGCAAAGAACTCGAAGCCAAAGCCGCTGAAAATGATCCTGCCACGAATTAATATTTCTGCGCGGTGAGCCGATCAATATAGATAAGCCACCTTATTTGCAAGCGGGACCATTCTGATTATCTGTGGTTTGTTTGCTATCCTAGTGCGTTATGGGCTTAATTTCTCTTAAAATCAAAACCTTTACTCTGATAACGGCAATCCTATTCTCAGTCACCGCTTGCAAAAATGCAGGTGATGACGATGATGCGCAGACGGCTTATGATCGTGGTGATTATTCTGCAGCACTGAGAATTTGGCGACCACTGGCAGAGCGTTCTAACCCCACCGCACAATTCAGCCTCGGCCTGTTATATGACACAGGTGAAGGTGTACAGCAAAGCTATCCGGATGCGGCACGCTGGTATAAGTTGGCTGCTGCCCAGGGGGATGCCCATGCCCAGTTTAATCTGGCGCTTTTCTACGACAACGGCAAGGGTATGCCTGCGGATAACATTAAGGCCGCTCACTGGTATCGCCAGGCCGCTGAACAGGGAATACGCGATGCTCAGTACAACCTTGCACTGATGTTTGATGAGGGTGTTGGTATTGCCAAAAATGATGCTGAAGCGGCTCGTTGGTATCGCAAAGCAGCCGAACGAATAAGGATAGATTGTGAGAGCGAAGCGATCCACAATCTTATCCTATTGTTGGACAAGCCCGTGGTACTTTATATAAGAAAATATCTTTTTTGAAATCAGGTGGTGTGAGGCTCATTTTTGTA
>JAKITM010000010.1 GCA_021648045.1 Lysobacterales bacterium | reverse complement strand
CAAACGACTGGGCGACTCTAATAATATCGTGCAAGGTGGTGCGCAAAGTCAGGGCAGTGGTGGTATCAACCCCAGCATAATATTCACCAATTGAAGGTATCGGGCATTGGTTATTTATGCTGCCTGCAGTAGGTGGTGCTGGTTTATAACTACTGGTATTTAAAGTACC
Source organism: Lysobacterales bacterium (assembly GCA_021648045.1). GTDB lineage: Bacteria > Pseudomonadota > Gammaproteobacteria > Xanthomonadales > SZUA-36 > SZUA-51. The sequence goes on along the minus strand of JAKITM010000010.1, from coordinate 38,986 downwards.
GCCAGATCCATTCGGGCATCTTGAATTAGATTCTGTATTTGCATTCAAGTTGCCATCTTCGTCAACTTGGCCGCCGCTTACATTAAGAACCGCCAACAATCCCACATCATCGGCATCATTAGAATCGTAGACCAAGGCATCTAGCAAGTCCGTTGCCGTGACTGGGTCTCCAATACTAAAATTAGTGGCATTGCTGAAATATATGGCCACCGCACTGGCATCATCATCCAAACTATTGGCTGGCAACAACATATCGGGGGTTAAACTTACATCACCAATAAGAAAATAACCGCTGAAATTGGTGTTATTACCGGATAAATCCAGAATGTTATAAATTGTATCGTCGCTGCCCTGATAAAAGACTAAAGTTACATCATTCAAACTGGTGTTGGAAAAACCACTATATATCTCGATAAACTCACTTGTGCCTATAGCGTCAACCTCATTGATAATGATGCTCGGGACAGGTGGTGGCGGTGGGGTACCAGCACTATTAGGTGTTGGGTTGCCCACATAGAATGTATTGTTAACATCTTCTGAAGTTTCATCGCTGCCGTTGATACCATTTCCACCACTCTGAATTTCGATGCCTTCATTCAACGGCACATTTCTTTGCCAGCTTTCACCACCCGGGTGCGCGCTGGCCATAACCACCGCCTGATTCGAAATAACCGTGTCATTCAGGTATAGACTGGTCGCAGTGCCAACATCAGGGCCATCCATCGCAATGCCGGTTTTATCTATGGCCTCAACCTTATCACCCCAAAGCACATAATCAATATCTTCAACTAAATCAGTCAAACCGTCCCAGGAATAAAGCACGGCTACTTCTCCAGTAGACAATCCACCTTGGTCATTAATTGAACCTGGAGTGGCTTCGAGCATATCCGCAATTGCATCAGGAACTCCCCCGTCTTCATAAAGCTCATAAGTTGGGTCTTCCCCATAGACTGTATTGAAATCATCAGAACCATTTAAGGCAATAGTTTGGTATTCTCCAGCTAGAATAATGGCGCCACTTGGGAAGCGGGAGTGAAAATCGGCAAAGCCACCACCACCGCCATTACCCGTGACTATCTGATAATAATACACCCCACCACCTGCGAAAGTGGCATCGGTTAAATACACATCAGTTAAATCAACATCTGTTGCGCCACTATTGTGGATCTCGATAAACTCTCCGGCTGTTGGCGTAACTACTATTTCGGTGATTAATAAATCACTAACATCAGCTGTTGACAGCATTGGTAGCAGGGCAAGAATAGTGATGATATATTTAATTTTCATGAGCTCTCGGAAATTTAATTGTAGGCGATTAAAATCGCAATTGGTAATTCAAATTAAGCTTGAATAGGTGATTATATTTAAAAGTTTATCAGCGATTGTTGTCATAGGCTTTTCTTGATTTATGTCGTACTTATAAAATTCTAATCCCCATAAACTGATCAGAAAATATCATTATTGAACTTACAAACATTATGACTAAAATCGTTCCAAATTGAAATTTCCAACTGAGCTTACGCTTTATAGAAACCTTATAAACCAGATATAGAACATACTACAGCAATTTCAGTATCAAACCAGTGTCTTTATCACACTTTTTGTTTGGGCGATTACCGGGGGCAGTAGCTGAGGGTGCCGCCCCCGGTAATTTCGATAATGTTTACTCAACCAAGAAGCGACGATGAGATACCCCCATATTGCCAGCATTGTCATTAACACTAACTGTTACCAAATATTCACCGGCCGCTAATCCCAGATCAACTGTTAGTATTTTTTTAGAATCAACATCTTGGGCGATGTTGATTGTTACTGATTGTTCCAAACTAGCAATTAGTGATCTTAAGGCGGCTATATTTGCTTCAATATTTGCAGTATCCGCAGGGTCTGGAAGTTGATTTATAAAGCTGGTGTTCATGGCTAAATATTTAACTGACAAAGTACTCCAGTTGATCCCTGATTTTGCGTCTGCAAACCCAACTTTTAACTCAGCCCCAGCATTATTACCCAGTTTAGGTGTAAAAATATTGACCACGGGTAGTTGGTAATCATCGGTATAACCCATGCCATCGGTGTTAGGGAAATCAATTGGGCTGCCCATATCAACCCAGCGGGCGATGGTTCTTTTGTTCAAATCGCTAATTGCCAATGTCGGGTGGCTATCAGGGTAATCAATATCATCCGCTCTGGTGGCATTGGTCCTGCCGTCTAAGCGCTCGCCCCATGCGGCCCATACTAAAAGGCTTTGCCGCGCTTGAGGGGTACGGATATAGCGGCTCATTTGCGGTTCATTATAATCGCCTGAGTCAGTTCTAGAAATAACCTGCCAAGCATCTTGCCCACCTGAACCGTCAAGAATAAACATATTACCACTACCACTAGAGCTGTGACATGAAACACAATTGTTATTGAGAATAGGGATGATATCGCGATTAAATTCAACCCCAACCGAATACCCTGGTGCAAAATCAACACCTGTATTGCTCAGCAATGGTATCGAATTTTGGGTTAAATCCCATAAACCCTCAGCAATTCGTGGGTCATTATCAGCGACTCCCGGGATATTGGTAATAGGCTGATTGGTGCCCGCCGGGGTACTGGCAATATCCAGCGGTTCAATTGAATGGGCATGACATCCACCACAGTCTGCACGCTTTTCACCTGACTTCAAGGCTCTCCAGGTAATTTCTGATACCAGTGTCATGCCCTTATCATCAATGGTCTGGATAAAAAATGGAGTATCCGCCGGAACCTTTGCAATCCAAGAGGTATCAAGATTTCCTTGCGCATCTGTGAGCGCTTTTTTCACCGGAAATTCGCCTAATATTTCCCATTTTTCACCATGTTCCGAACCAAAGCGGGCAACCACCTGATCAAGCCTAGCATCAAGCAGGTGTCTGGATATAGCATCCCATCTTGCCCGCTCTGTGCTTTTGTTGATGATTTCTGTAAAGGGGATCGGTGGGGTTGCCACAATACGCACAGCGTAAATATCGCTGTTGGTAAACACGCCAGCGTCGGCTCCCTGAACTGTCCAGTTACCATCATGAAATTCTCGGCGGCTGGAGGGGTTAAACCTGTCAGGGTTATTTTCATTTAAGGGTTCGCGGTTGTACATTGATGATGTGCCAACTAAAGCTGTTGCCTCTCCTGCTAATAACCTGCTGTCATCGGGCCCTGATGTAGCCAGGTTATTAATTATATTAGGAGCGGCTTGCCCGTAAATTTGTTGATAGCTTAATACGGCTCTTGGCCAGATTTCATTGTAATTTGGCTCGTCCTTGATAAGTACCAAATCTGTGGCTGGGTCGGTAATAAAATTACTTTCATCTCCATCTGCATTCTTTATCATATAGATACCAGACTTAAGGGACTCACATAGATTGGAAGAGGCACAGGCCGCATTGAACCAGTTAACCGAGCCGCTTGAGTATGCGACTAATAAATCACCATTTGTAGCAGTTGATGGCATCGAGTACTTGCCTGACAAGCCTGGTGCTGGCACATCGGCGGCCGTTGTATGAGGGGTGATTGTGACCATATCTTTACGATCAAACTCCCGAAAACTGACTCTATACTGATTACCCCAGGGGAACCTTTGGTCGACTGTTCCCCTAAGATAATCAATGCCTGGTGGGTCGACTGAAGAACGCATAATTAAGCCAAAACCATAGTCAAAGGATGGGTAGTAATAGGCCCAGACCACATCACCGTTGGGTAGTTGCGAAATAAAGTGATCCAGTCTCTTGTGATGATCATGTGGTTCAGTAAATTGTTTAAGATTGGAGCCATCCGGATTTATTGTAAACAGGGTGGTCATTGCATATCGGAATTCAGCGCCATTAGACTTTGTACCAGCATCTTGCCAGCTGGAAAATAATATTCTGCCATCCATTAATTGCATGGGGTGCTGAACCAGGTGAATATTTCCAGTTTCTAATAATTGAATATTGGCAAGTTCTTTGGTTACTGCCGATCCATCATGGTCATCCATCACATACATCAATTGAATGCTGCCATCAATGTCTGCATCGGTGTAAGGATGAAAGGTGGTTAATGCGGCTCGGTTTGAAACAAATAGCAATCGACCATCTGCCAATGGCACCGGTGACATATCACGGATTGCTCTTCGGTCTGATTGATCGTGGTCAGGTAAAACTTGACCATTTGCATCTCTGTTGGGAGCATATAAAACCGAGTCAAACCCATCATCGTAGGTCAATCGAATCGGGGTAAATAAGGGGTCATTTAGGTTTATTTTGTAAATCCAGCTTTCAAAGCTATCGCCAAATCGGATTGGATTATCGAGCACTTCATTAAGTGAGTAATACACCGTGTTGCCATCATAAGAAATAAATGGATCCATCACCGAACAGGTATCGCAATCGACCAAAATAACTTCGCTTCCATCAGGTTTTAGCAAAATCAAATCTGCACCACTAACAAGGGTGTAAGGTTTTTCGCCCTGGGGAATAGATACAAAATTTCCTTCACCAGGGTCTGGGTACCTTACATAAATGATGTCAAAACTGACTGCTTTTTCAAACCCGGATGAAAATATATTTCCATTCACAGATTGAATAGTTGGATTATTATTGCCAGCACTAATAGCTGAAGAAACCTCCATCACGGGGTAGATGATTGCTAAGGAAATGGCAAAAGAAAAAATGACCATTCTGAATTTCATAAACCAACTCCAATATTTGCTATTTTAATGAAAATCTTTACACCTCAATGACATACCTGTCAGTAGTGTATAAGTTTTTCGGGTGCTATCAATGTATTAAAGCAGTAATGAGATTTAATCTATGATTTTAATGCTAATCCATTGCCACTATTTTTTATTATTGATTGTAAAGGCATATTTCCTATATACCATTTAAGTTCAATAGGTTAGGTTAGGTGATGTGAATAAAGAAAGGAAACCGCCCATCGCCAGGAACAAGCCTTTTATACTTGATTTTAGTACTAGCTGCCCTACATAGGTAAAACAAACAAGCGGGGGCGTGACACAAAGTGACAAGATCACCGGTATGCATCGAGCTTAACTAAGCTGCCGAGAGACTTTCAAAGTTTACTTTGGTAAACATCTTCTTCAGTAAATGCAGTATATAAGTGCTGCATTACCAGTTTAATCCTCTCTACCTTGCGTAAATCGGAGTGGGTGAGAATCCATAAGTCACTAGTCTTACCGGGAGAAAAATCAAATAAACGAATGATCTCTGGGCGGCGCTGATCATCTGGCAAAAATGCTAAACCTTGGCCTGCTTCAGCAAAACATGACATTGCAGTAATGTCGTCGCAACGACTTGCAATATGCTCACCGTAGTGTTTTTCTAACCAAATAAAGCCTGGCAGTTTACGCATAGCGCCAGTTGCGCCTATCAATGGGTATTGCCCTACTTGTTTTAATTCAGATGGGGCACCGAACTTATCCCGAAATCTAGGGCTGGTATACACGCCCCAGCTTATCGCACTAATCGACCGCCCTACCAGGTGTTCTGGCGGTGAAGGTGTTGCCCTAACCGCGATATCTGCACGCCTGTCATTCATATTAAACTCCAGATTACTCACCAGCACTTCAAATCGAATATCAGGGTAGATATTGTTAAAGTCGGTTAGATAGCGACTAAGGAAGTGATAGGCAATATTATTCGGGGCGGTAATTTTAACCACACCTCTGGGCTGAAAGTCCTTACCCACTATGCTGCGATCTAGGTCATCAAAAGCGCCCGCAATTTTTTCAGAACGCAGCAGTAACTCCTCGCCCATACTGGTGAGTCTGTAGCCCTGTGGCAAGCGTTCAAACACCCGCCCACCAAGCTTTGTCTCAAAAGCATTAAGACGCCGAAAAACTGTCGAATGGTTAACCTCAAGCAACCGAGCTGCACCAGCCAGCGTGCCAGTTTCTGCAATTGCCAGAAAAACCTTAAGTGCATTCCAGTCCATAAAACCTCATGTGCTTGCATTATTGCAATTTTAGTTTGCTTATTTTGCCAATTTACAAACAATTATGCAATTGCAATACTAGCCTCCACAAAAACGGAGAAACTCATGAAAGATTTATTAAAGCCCGAAGTAGGTGTATTTATTCTTAGAATCTCATTTGGCGTTGTATTGCTGGCGCATAGCCTGTATCTAAAAATGATGGTGTTTGGGCTCACAGGTACTGCCGGATATTTCAGCTCAATTGGCCTACCCGGATTTCTGGCTTATGTTGTTTTCGGCATAGAAACCGTTGCTGGCATTGCTTTAATACTTGGCTACAAAACCAGGCTTTTTGCCGGACTTACCATTCCAGTGCTACTGGGTGCAACCTGGGCGCATGCAGCCAACGGTTGGTTATTTAGCAATGCCAATGGCGGCTGGGAATATCCTTTATTGCTAACAATTTTGGCATTTGTGCTAATGACTTTAGGTAACGGTAAGTTCGCAATCTCTAAAGATTCCTAAACAATAAAAATTGCAATACTTTCTCCAGACAGTCTGGAGAAAGTATTTAACAATCTGTTTCAAGTTAATCTACATATGGTCCCCATTGTTTGATGGGCTCTCCATGTGGTTGACCATACGCTAACATTACATGGCTTTGTTTTTTAGCTTCTAGTGTAATCTGCATCTCATTTTTAAAAAATGCGCTTTCACCCGCCAGATAGGATTGTCCATTGATATCGATTTGACCATCAACGACATAGATAAAGCCTCGCATACCTTCAGGAACATTCTCTGTGTGCTGGACATCACTGTTTAAATTTATCTCCAGATAACGCATCGGTGTCATGATTTTTAAGGGTGAGTTATCTCCCACCAAAACTTTGATACGCAGCCCTGCACTCTCCTGTACTGGAAAATCATCATTGTTCACCTGTTGGTAGCTTGGTTCCACCTGTTTTAGGCATTTTGGAAGGTTGATCCAAAATTGAATACCGCGGGTGGAATCATGATCGTGAGGCATTTCTGAATGCTCCAAACCACGGCCAGCAGTAAATCGCTGCGCTCCGCCACCGGTAACAGTGGAGTTATTCCCCAAGTTGTCTGCATGATTAATTGACCCTGTAAACAAATATGTAATGGCCTCAAAACCACGATGGGGGTGCGTAGGAAAGCCATTACCTGGGGTAATATTAAATTCATCCCACAAAACAAAGGGATCATAATTGCGAAAATTAGATATCGGCATGAGGCGTTTTACATTAACCCCTGAGCCTTCTTTCATTGCGGCTGCTGTATGTCTTTTAATCATATTTGTTCTCCTCAGCAAAACGATTTCGATTATGTGCTTCATCGAAGTTCAACACAGGCCCTTTGGGCACAACACGAGTTGGATTAATCGTAGTATGGCTATAGTAGTAATGTTGTTTAATGTGAGTCATGTTTACTGTCTGCTTTATGCCTGTTACCTGATATAAGTCCCGCAGGTAATTGCTTAGATTTGGGTAGTCCGCAATGCGCTTTTGGTTACATTTAAAATGGCCCACATAAACAGCATCAAAGCGTACCAGCGTGGTGAATAAGCGCCAATCAGCTTCGGTAAGTTGGTGCCCGAGCAGATACCGCTGATTATCCAGAAGTATTTCCAACTGGCCTAATGCAGTAAAGAGTTGCTCATAAGCTTCTTCATAACTCTCCTGAGCAGTTGCAAACCCACATCGATAAACTCCGTTATTTATATTCTGATACACAGTAGCATTCATCTTATCTATGGCTTTGCGTAGGGTTTTGGGATAATAGTCAGCGGTATTATTAGTCAAACCATCAAAGGCGCTATTAAACATACGAATAATATCTGCAGATTCGGTGCTAACAATGGTCTTGCGCTTTTTATCCCACAATACTGGCACAGTAACCCGGCCCTGATAGTCAGGCTGAGCCTGGAGATAAAGTTGATAGAGATAATCATGAGCATTAATCTCATCCTGGTCGCTGTCACGCTCGCCATTTAACTCCCAGCCGTTCTCAAGCATATGGGGATCGACAACCGTTACTCCAATAATGTTTTGCAAACCTTTAAGTTGGCGAAAAATTAAAGTGCGATGCGCCCAAGGGCAAGCCAGTGATACATAAAGATGATAACGATTAGCCTCTGCTTTAAAACCATCCTGAGCGCTAGCTCCCGGAGCACTATCAGAGGTAATCCAGTTATTAAACTGACTTAGACTACGCTCAAATTTGCCACCACAGCTTTTGGTATCGTACCAACTATCTTGCCATTGGCCATTTATAAGCAATCCCATTTTGTTCTCCATGGTTATTAAAATGCTAAGTAATGTCCGGATGAATACCATTATGACAGCACCATTTAGATAATAAAGCGGATAATACTGGACATACCTATCGAATTAATAGATATTAACTTCATGAAAACAACTCGCGTCTCTCTCGACCAATGGCGTGCCTTGCAAGCCGTGGTGGATTACGATGGCTATGCACAGGCCGCCAAGCAATTGCACCGTAGCCAATCATCCATTAGTTATGCTGTGAATAAGCTGCAGCAGCAACTGGGAATACCCTTACTGCGAATTGAAGGGCGAAAAGCTGTGCTTACTACCGCAGGAGAGGTCTTAATTAAACGCTCTCGGCAGCTATTAAAGGATGCAGTTGAACTGGAAACCCTGGCGCTAAATTTGGAACGGGGATGGGAGGCTGAAATTCGATTGGTTATTGATGCTGCCTTTCCCAGTAAGCGTTTAATGACTAGCCTCAAGCTGTTTGCGCCTGAAAGTCGCGGCACACGAGTACAAATGGACGAGGTTGTGCTTTCAGGCGCTGATGATGCCTTGCTGGAAGGTCGAGCTGACTTGGTTATTTGCGGTAATGTACCGCAAGGGTTTTTAGGTGACCAACTTATAGATGTCGAATTTATCGCCATTGCACATCGCGACCACAGCCTGCACAAACTTGCCGAGCAGCAGAATCGAAAATTAACCCATGACGATCTGCGGCACGAGATTCAAGTGGTTATCCGTGATTCAGGTGTAAATATGAAAAGAGATGTGGGCTGGTTAGGCTCAGCTCAACGCTGGACGGTAACCAGCCTGGATAAAGCAGCTGATGCATTAGTCAGCGGACTTGGCTTTGGTTGGTTACCACGGCATTTGGTTGCCGATGATCTTAGCAGTGGCTTGCTAAAGGTTTTGCCGCTTAGAGAAGGACAGCGTCGCCGAATAAGTCTTTTTATGGTGTTTGGACAACCTAATAGTATCGGCCCTGCAACACAGAAGTTAGCCGATATATTACATAAAAGCTGCCGTCAGTAAGGGTTTTATTGACTTTCATCTAGATTAGATTTTCAGATGCCTATAGTGGAAATATGGCATAGGTAGACCAGACATCTAACAAAAAAAGCCGGGAAAACCCGGCTTTTTAGTTCGCTATAGAAACACAAACTTATAGAGCTTCTAAAACACCAACCAGCACGGCAGTCAATACCAGACTGCTTACAATCACACCACGAACTGATGCCATCGGACCTTGCTTACCGACCATGGCATTAACTTGTAAAATCGCGACTATTGCCAGTGCAATCCACATACCGTTCGACAATACCGTTTTCGTATAACCCAAAAAATGCGGGCCTGCCAGCATACAGAAAATCATTGGCGCTGAGAATAAAGTATTGGTGCGCGATGCCAGTAGAGCTTTAGCACCAGCGGCGGCGCCGTCACCCTCTTTCATGCCTAGGGCAATTTTCTGATTAGGCCAGATAATCAACCAAACATTTAGGAACATTAATGTACCCAAAGTAGCGCCGACAATGATGTATTCATTAATCTGGCCATTGTTACGCATGCCTTCCAACAGCAAAATACCCGTGAGGAAGGTAAACATTGCGCCCCAGCGGAACCACCATAATGCTTTTGGTGCTAGCTTGCTTTTAGCGTCTGCCAAACCTTCTGGAGACGCATCCTTAAAGTAACCACCCTGAATAAAATTGAAGTAATACAACAACCCTATCCAAGTGATTCCGAATAGTAAATGACTCCAACGAGCCAGTATATTAATATATTCCATGAGAGACCCTACCCTGTTTGTTTATATAATTATTACCAGCCTTGAATTATAACAAATTAATTGCCTAATGAATTATCTTAGACTGGGCATTTCCCACTCACGAGCCTAATTGAAATTGTGCTTGGTTTCAACTCATAGTCTTGTCCAATATGAAGTGAGTCTCAAATAGTCCAACATCAGAACACATACCAAGCACCCGCTTAGTTGCTAAGATGAGGCTGCCCCAAATTTTCTCCTAGAACCATTACAGATAATAAGTCCCCACTACTGTTTTCATTAACCAATGAATATACTAATGATGATTCCTTAACTACCGAGGAATGTTTAATTGGGCCTCCCTGTACATTCTCAGATATTTTAATAAAGTGAGGCTCAGCACTTAAAAAGAAACTATTTAGCTCATTAGCTGTTAGGTACTCCCTTCAAAGTACCCGCCCCGATTATTTTCCAATTATTTTAGGGCGAAAATTGCTTGCCGAGATTCGCCGCTGATTTTTGCGGCCAATTTAGCCGCCCTGCTAGCGGGTAGCTCTTCGCAGAGCAGCTGGAATAATTCCTGGGTTGCACTTGATACCACTAGTCCTTCGGGCTGATTTTTATCCGGGCCCAGTAGTAAAACAAACTCCCCTTTGCGTTGATTCGGGTCTGTGCTTACAATTTCCAGTAATTCTTCAGCAGTCCCGCGCAGGGTCGTTTCAAATGTTTTGGTTAATTCCCGGCATATCACCAGCTCTCGCTCATTGCCTAAAACCTCCACCAAATCTTGTAGGCAGGCTTGAATGCGATGTGAAGATTCGTAAAAAACCATGGTTTGTTTGTTATGAACGCATTGCTCAAAGCTATTTTTGCGGGCTGCTGTTTTGGGCGGCAAAAACCCGGCAAAACTAAAGCGTTCGCACGGCAGGCCGGAAACGCTGAGTGCGGCAATCACCGCACTGGCTCCCGGTACCGGACGACAATCAATTCCGGCAGCAGCGGCAAGTTTCAGCAAATGATAACCGGGGTCGGATATTAGCGGGGTGCCGGCATCCGAAATAAGTGCAATCTGTTTACCTGCCTGTAACTGCTCCAGCAAGCGCATGGCTTGTTTGCGCTCGTTATGGTCATGGTAGGCCACCAGCTTGGTATCAATCTGGTAAGCATCGAATAACCGACGGGAATGGCGGGTGTCTTCAGCCGCAACCAGGTCTACCTGTCGCAAAATCTCAATTGCCCGCTGGCTGATATCCCCGAGATTGCCAATCGGGGTAGCGACCACCCAAAGTGCCCCGCAGGTAGTCTGCGCTGACTTATTGTTATCTTCACTTTTGGTTTTATTGTCTGTTTCCACACGCTTTCCCAAGTTTGCCTGAATTTGTACGCAATTAAGCTGACACAATAGGGTATCATTTCAGCCTGAGTAGTTGCGAAGTAGTTGCGGAAAAAAGATGGAACAGAGCACACATAAGCCCCCTTTTACAGGAATTTCTAATAATTACGAAATTTCCGGCAGACATTTGTCCCGCTGGCGGCTGCTTTGCGTATTATTTTCTCTGATTTTACTTAGCGCCTGTGGTGCACCGATGGTCAAACAGCAGGCTGATACGCAAGACAGCCAAGCCAATCAAGCTTTCCAGTCTGGAAACTATCCTACTGCCGCCGCACGATGGCAACAATTGGCACTATCAGCGAACAACAGCGAACGAAGTTATTACCTATTGCGTGCAGCCGATGCCCGCCTACTAAATACGCAAACTGAGCAAGCAGAAATCCTGCTTAGCCAGGTAGACCCACAGCAGCTAGAGCGTCGCTACTTGGCGCTGCACAGCACAGTTAAAGGCGAGCTTTTACTCAAACAAGGTAAAGTAGCGCAGGCAGAAACTATTTTGGCTAGTATTAGCAGTACTAATTCCGATTTGCAAAAAAGAGCGCAACTGCTGCTAAATCAAGTCCGCTTACTGCAGCAATCCCCAGAACTGCAGGCATGGGATGCCTTTAAATTACGCGCAGAAGATACTTTCATGAGTGACAGCGATGCGCTGGCTCTGCTGCACCTACTTGACCCGATATCTGCCGCCACACTCAAGGATCGCTCATTGAGTGCGCGGGGTGAAATCCCCGGCTGGATCAATTTAGCCCTGATTGCCCGTGGCCAATTTCCCGATGAAGACACACACAAGGCTGCCATTGCCGATTGGCGCAGTGCCCACCCTTTTCATCGCTTGGATGAAGCACAAGCATATAGCCTAACAAGCCAATTTAATGCCAGCCTATCCGTACCCGGGCGGATTAGTGTCCTATTGCCACAAAGCGGGCGAATGGCAGGAATGGCAGCAGCGATTCGCGACGGCCTGATGAGCAGCTACCTCAACAGCCCACAAAAACAACGCAGCGAACTGCGGTTTATTTCAACAACTGATGCAGATTTCAATCAGGCTCTCAGCACTATCACCGAAAGCAGTGACCAAATCATCGGCCCCCTGAATCGCAGCAATGTTAGTCAGGTTATCCGCGCTACCCCTTCTGACTTTCCCTTGTTGGTACTCAATCTGCCGCGAGCCGAAGCGCAAACTAACACTCCTCCACCAACTGAAACTCCAACAGCGGCCACTGTCGTGCTACTTGATGAAAGCAGGCTGCAGAGAAATCCAAACGCGGTCTTTTTTCCGCTATTACCCGAAGATGAAGCACGTTCCGCAGCACGTCTTGCAAGCAGCATGGGTGCTCGAAAAATGTTTATCATTGCGCCTGACACCCATCTGGGCAACCGCCTGGTGGATGCATTTATGCAGGAGTATGCCAATGCGGGCGGACAAATAATCGCGAGCATGCGCTATGCTGAAAAGGATGTTGACCACAGCGCCCGCCTCAAGCAAATTCTGGGCGTCAGCCAAAGCCAGCAACGGGGCAAGGAGCTTAAACGGATTCTTGGTGGCGAACTGGGCTTTGAGGCGAGTGTGCGCGGCGACCTGGATGCGATTTTCCTAGTCGCAAACCCACGCCAGGGTCGCTTGATAAAACCGCAATTAAAATTTCTTGATGCCGGTTACCTGCCCGTGATTGCAACCGCTATGATTTATTCTGGTATCCCCGACCGAGGTGCTGATAGAGATCTTGATGGCATTCGCATCAGCAGTAATCGCATTGCCTTGAAGCGTGCTCTTGCAGCTAGCAGCCGGGATTCGACAGAAGCAGTACCCTACCCCGGCACAGGAAAATTCGATCGTTTTACTGCTATGGGCGTCGATAGCTGGAGTATCCTTCCTTGGTTACCCATGCTAATAGCTAACCCACAGATGAAATTTTCCGGGCTGAGTGGCGAGTTGTCTGTTCTCGATGATGGCCGACTGCAGCGCGAACCCATCTGGGGTTATTTCAAAAATGGCTACTTAAAACCCTTGTTACCTGCGGAGTGAGACAACACTGAAAAACCCAAGAAAAATAGGTAATGAGTGGGAATTACAGGCCGAGAACTGGCTACAGCAACGGGGATTAACCACTCTGCAGCTTAATTTTAATTGCCGCGGAGGTGAAATTGACCTGATTATGCGAGATGGCGAAAGTCTGGTTTTTGTCGAGGTGCGTTATCGTAAAAATGCGCATTTCGGTTCAGCCGCAGAGAGCGTAACCATGGCAAAACAGCAACGCCTAATCTTCGCCGCCGAATTTTTTCTACAAGCAAACCCCGCGTTAGCCGAACTACCCTGCCGATTCGATGTCATTGCTATAGACAGTAACAATAATACGAATGCAGTTGAATACAACTGGATCAAAAACGCATTTGACCTAAGCTGAGAGGACACCCGTATGCCAATAAAATTATTCCCAAGTCTATCAATCTTATTAATTCTGGTATTGATTACTGCCTGCGCTACCCCGGCGGATAAACGCCGGAGCACCGGTGCTGCTATTGATGACACCAGCATTGAGATCGGGGCACAAAATTATATCGATAACTCAGCGCTTATGGATAGCAACGACCGCATCATCGCAGTATCCCACAACGGTCGTTTGTTATTAGCCGGTGAAGTTAGCAGCACGGATAAAAAAACTCGCGCAGAAAAAATTGCCTACCAAATCAAAGGTGTTAAATATGTGTACAACGAATTAGTGGTGGGACCTAAAGCCACCAATAAAACACGCGTGAATGACTCTTACCTGACCAGTAAAATCAATACCAGCCTGTTAAATAAAAACCCGATTGAGGGGGTAGACTCTGCACGAATTAATGTCACTACAAGCCAAGGTACAAGTTACTTAATGGGAATTGTTACCCGCAAAGAAGGCACTGCAGTTGCCGAAGTTGCCAGTAATATCAATGGGGTAAAAAAAGTTGTAAAGCTGTTTGAGTATATTGATTAACTATTATCAGGCCAGCATATAAGCCCCGACAACAGTATTATTAAGACAGTGAATTTCTCACTGTCCGCTGCAACTGTATAGCCCCGATCCTAATCGGTTTGGCTCCAGTTATACATTTCTGCCCAACAAATTCGAAATAAAACAATCCCTGCTGTTCGCGCTACTGTGTAATTTAATTGATCTGAAATGCAATTTTAGTTGTTTTTGTGGGTATACTCTCGTTCAACATTTACAATCTTATTCAGCAGCAGCAACACAGCAAGCCAGTCTGCACCGGAGAAAGCGTTCTTAATTTCAACATAATATAAATAAATTCAGAAAATCAGCGGAGTTATTTTATGAAAATCAGTGTACCGAAGGAAATATACGCAGGTGAAAAACGCGTAGCCACGACCCCGGAAGTTGCCGCCCAGCTTATCAAAATGGGATTTGAGCTGACGGTAGAAACTAACGCAGGCGCCGAGGCCAATTTTTCAGATGCCGATTATGTTGCTGCAGGTTGTTCGATAGCCGCTGTTGATGAAGTCTGGGATAGCGCTGACATTATTATGAAAGTGCGTGGGCCGGATGATGTTGAAACCGCTAGGTTAAAAACTGGGCAAACACTAATTAGTTTCCTCTGGCCGGCGCAAAACCCCGAACTGCTACAAGAATTAACCGATCGCGGAGTTACCGCAATCGCCATGGACAGTATTCCGCGAATTTCGCGAGCACAGAAAATGGATGCGCTCAGTTCGATGGCAAATATTGCCGGGTATCGCGCAATCGTCGAAGCAGCCCAGCACTTCGGGCGCTTTTTTACCGGGCAAATCACTGCTGCAGGTAAAGTTCCACCGGCCAAGGTGCTAGTTATTGGTGCCGGAGTTGCCGGATTGGCGGCTATTGGTGCGGCCAACAGCATGGGCGCGATTGTGCGCTCCTTCGATACCCGCCCAGAAGTAAAAGAACAAATAGAAAGCATGAATGCCGAATTCCTGATGCTGGACTTTGAAGATGAAGACGGCAGCGGTGCTGGCGGTTATGCCAAAGTCATGAGCGATGAATTCATTAAAGCTGAAATGGCGTTGTTTGCAGAACAGGCAAAAGAAGTTGATATTATTATCACTACTGCATTGATTCCCGGCCGTCCTGCACCACGGTTAATTACTGCCGAGATGGTTGAATCTATGAAAGCTGGCAGCGTGGTTGTCGATCTTGCCGCCGAACAAGGCGGTAACTGCGAGTTGACCCAGGCTGGAAAAGTCATCAGCCACAACGGCGTTACCCTGATCGGCTACACCGATTTACCTAGTCGAATGGCGGCACAATCCAGCCAATTGTATGCCAGCAATCTAAGGCATCTGCTAACAGAATTGACCCCTGAGAAAGACGGTCAAATTGTGGTAGATATGGAAGATGAAGTCATTCGTGGTGCTACCATCTGTAAAGATAAACAAACGACCTGGCCACCACCCGCACCCAAACTATCGGCAGCACCGCCTAAGCAAGCCGAGCCTGAAGCCACACCAGTTGTAGTCGAAAAAGGCAAACTCTCGATAGCAGGCCCAATTATTGGTGCCGTTATGGGCGGCCTTGCCCTGCTGGGGCTGGGTGCGGTTGCACCGGCTGATTTCATGGCCCACTTCACCGTCTTTGTACTCGCCTGTTTTGTAGGCTACATGGTTATTTGGAATGTCTCAGCCGCACTGCACACCCCGCTGATGAGTGTAACCAATGCTATATCAAGCATTATTATTATTGGCGCCCTGCTACAGATTAGTTCAGATAACGAAATGGTTATGTGGATTGCCACCGGTACCGTTTTACTAGCGAGTATCAATATCTTTGGCGGCTTTGCCGTCACCCGCCGCATGCTCGAAATGTTTAGGAGATAGGCTTGTGATTAGTATTCAAGGCGTAGTTACCGGATCGTATATTATTGCGATCGTCCTCTTCATTCTAGCCCTGGGTGGACTTTCCAACCAGGAAACCGCAAGACGCGGCAACTGGTACGGCATTATCGGCATGGCTATCGCTCTGGTCGCAACCGTAATCGGATTTGTTAAACCAGAAACCTACCCCATCCTGCTGGCAGCGCTGGTTATTGGTGCCAGCATTGGCTTGTTTGCCGCGCATCGTATTCAAATGACGCAGATGCCAGAATTGGTAGCCGTATTACACAGTCTGGTCGGTATTGCTGCCGTTGCCGTTGGCTATGCCAATTTTATGGGCCACGGCGGGCAGTTAAGTGGCATCGAGCTCACCATTCATGATATTGAAACCTATATTGGTGTGCTTATCGGTGCGGTGACATTTTCGGGCTCGGTGATTGCTTTTGGCAAATTATCCGGGCGCATTGGCGGCACGCCACTAACCCTACCAGGACGACACTGGCTCAACTTGGGCCTGCTGATTGCAGTCTTTTGGTTCGGCTATCAGTTCGTACTGGGTTCAGCCGCAGGCGCGGGTATGTTGCCACTATTAATAATGACTGCTATTGCGCTGTTGTTTGGCATTCATATGGTCATGGCCATTGGCGGCGCGGATATGCCGGTGGTAGTTTCCATGCTCAACAGCTACTCCGGCTGGGCCGCAGCAGCTGTCGGCTTTATGCTGGGTAATGACCTGTTAATCGTAACCGGCGCATTGGTGGGTTCTAGTGGTGCCATCCTTAGTTACATCATGTGCCGAGCGATGAACCGCAAGTTCCTTTCGGTAATCGCCGGTGGTTTCGGCACCGGTGGCGGCACCAGCGCTGCTGCAAGCGGTGAGCAAGAAGGTGAAATTGAAGCGATTGATTCACAAGAAACCGCCGATCTGCTTAACAACGCCAAAGAAGTCATGATTATTCCCGGATACGGAATGGCAGTTGCCCAAGCGCAGCATGTGGTTAATGAAATCACCAAAGTCCTACGCGGTAAAGGTATAAATGTACGCTTTGGTATTCATCCGGTTGCCGGGCGCATGCCAGGACATATGAATGTTTTATTGGCAGAAGCCAAAGTCCCTTATGACATCGTTTATGAACTCGATGAAATCAATGATGATTTTCCCAACATCGATGTTTCGGTCGTCATTGGCGCCAATGACATCGTTAACCCATCAGCGCAGACTGACTTGGACGGGCCGATTGGCGGCATGCCGGTACTCGAATGTTGGAAGGGTGAAACCACTATTGTGCTTAAACGCAGCATGGCTACTGGTTATGCTGGAGTACAGAACCCATTGTTTTTCAAAGACAATACCCGTATGTTATTTGGCGATGCTAAAGACACGCTGGATGCTGTTTTCAAAGCACTCTAATCTGAGATAAGAGCAGAGTATAACCCCCCAACCAAGTGGGGTTATACTCTGGGTGACTAGAAAGCAGCACGCTTGTGGTGTGGGCTGAATAACTACCTTTGATGCTGCTACAAGGTATACAATATTCATGGTATCTAGGGGTTTTAATCTCGACATTCATAATAGTGTATACAGATACCCTGTTGCAGAAATCGAGATCACACACAGAGAGCTAATATTATGAACAAACCATCGTTTTGTATTGTATTGCTAATCGCGCTGATGGGCTTCTCATCGGCTGTTACTTCTAAGGAGTTAATCCGTGAGTTTAAAGGCACAAAAAGCCAAACCACCGCTGAATTTGAAGTCAAAGCCCCGTGGATTTTAGACTGGCGTGCCAAGGGCGACTATCCCGGTTCGATGGCATTGCAGATTAGTCTGGTTAAATCCCCCAGTGGAGAGTATATGGGGAAAATCAGTAAAACCAACTGGATCAGTAATGGTGTCAGGCTATTTGACCAGAGCGGGAAATTTCGTCTGCAGGTTCATTCCAGCCTTGCAGACTGGACATTAAGAATTGAAGAACTTAGTGATGAAGAAGCTAAAACCTATACACCGAAAACTAACGATAAAGCTGACTTTTAAGCTTTCGGTCTAACGAATAGTACTAGCGAATATTTACTAGATTTTCACACAGCATAAAAAAGCCCTGCCTGTGTAAACACAAGCGGGGCTGATATTGCTAAAAAGATACGCTGAATTACTTAGCAGCTTCTTTTCTCTCACGAGTTTCTTCAATAACTTTCTCAGAGATGTTTTTAGGACAAGGCATATAGTGTGAGAACTCCATCGAGAACTGCCCACGACCGGAAGTCATAGTCCGCAGGGAACCAATATAACCAAACATTTCTGCCAGTGGCACATCAGCTTTAACCCGTACGCCTGTAACACCCTTCTCCTGATCTTTGATCATGCCACGGCGACGATTCAAATCACCAATAACATCACCTACATGATCATCTGGGGTATACACATCAACCTTCATAATCGGCTCAATCAGCTGCGGACCGGCTTTAGTCATTGACTGCCTATAAGCACCCTTTGCCGCCAGTTCAAAAGCGATAGCGGATGAATCAACAGCATGGTAGCCACCGTCACACAATTCTATTTCAACATCCAGCACAGGGAAGCCAGCCAGAGGCCCTTCTTCCATCATAATGCGGAAGCCTTTTTCGATCGCCGGGAAGAACTCTTTTGGTACATTACCACCGGTTACGCTTGAGCTAAATACATAGCCAGTTCCGGCTTCACCAGGTTTAATGCGGTAATCGATCTTACCAAACTGACCCGAACCACCCGATTGTTTCTTATGGGTGTAACTATCTTCAATTTCTTTAGTGATAGTCTCGCGATAGGCTACCTGAGGCTGACCAACTTCAAGTTCTACACCGTAAGTACGCTTGAGAATATCAACTTTAATATCCAGATGCAGCTCGCCCATGCCTTTAAGAATGGTCTCGCCGGAATCTTCATCGGTTTCTACCCGGAAAGATGGATCTTCAGCAATCATTTTGCCGATAGCAACGCCCATTTTCTGTGAGCCGCCCTTGTCTTTAGGTGATACGGCAATTGAGATTACCGGATCAGGGAAAATCATTGGCTCCAGAGTCACCGGATGCTTGGGGTCACATAAAGTATGGCCTGTCTGTACATTTTTCATTCCCACGATAGCAATAATATCGCCAGCCTGGGCTGAATCGAGCTCATCCCGATCATCCGCGTGCATTTCAACCATGCGGCCGATGCGTTCAGTTTTACCCGTGTAGGAATTCAGAATGGTATCGCCTTTGTTCAGCGTGCCGGAATAAATACGAATGAAGGTCAACGCGCCGAAACGGTCATCCATGATTTTAAATGCCAGCGCCTTGAACGGCTCTTCGATAGAAACTGTGGCAAACTCGCCGGTTTCTACACCCTCTTCATCTGTCAGTGGCTGCGGAGGGACTTCCGTCGGGCTCGGCAGGTAATCTACAACCGCATCCAGAATTAACTGTACACCTTTGTTCTTAAATGCAGAACCACAATAAGTTGGGAAGAAATCCAGGGCAATAGTGCCTTTACGAATACATTTTTTAAGGTCTTCAATGGAGGGTTCTTGTTCTTCCATATAAGCCATCATGATATCGTCATCTTGCTCTACGGCTGTTTCAATCAGCTTGACCCGGTATTCTTCAACTAGATCAACCATATCAGCAGGCACATCAACAATATCGAAGTTTTCCGGCTCGCCGCTATCGTCCCAGACATAAGCTTTACGCGTCAGCAGGTCAACCATGCCGACAAATTCATCTTCAGTACCGATAGGCAGTACCATAACCAAAGGCCTGGCAGCTAAAACCTTTTCAACCTGAGCGACTACGCGCAGGAAATCCGCACCGATGCGATCCATTTTATTAACAAAAATAATCCGCGCTACTTTTGATTCATTCGCATAACGCCAGTTGGTTTCAGACTGAGGCTCAACGCCGCCAGAACCACAAAACACACCAACACCGCCATCCAGTACTTTAAGTGAACGGTAAACCTCGATAGTGAAGTCAACATGACCCGGGGTATCAATAATATTGAAACGGTGATCATCCCAGTAACAGGTAGTAGCCGCAGACTGAATGGTAATACCGCGCTCTTGCTCCTGTTCCATGAAATCAGTGGTTGCCGCACCATCATGAACCTCACCGGTTTTATGAATTTTACCGGTCAGTTTGAGAATTCGTTCAGTCGTTGTGGTTTTACCCGCGTCTACATGGGCGAAAATACCAATATTTCTGTATAGGCTTAAGTCTGTCATGGTTTTGCTCGATTAATAGTGCCAAAATTAGCCAGATATTATAACTGATTTTATTCCAAATAAGTCAATATTTTGATTACATAACTAAGCTGGGCAACCCTGAGAAAAGCGGCACTATTTAACCGGGTAACAGTGCAGAAAGTATCGTAACTCATAAGCTAAACATCCACCTGATAATAAACCACCTCTTCCTCACCTAGGGGGTCTTTATGAGTATATGTTTTGACATACTTCATCCCCAGCTTGTGCATAATTTTTATTGACGATGAATTATCTTCCACTGCAATAGCGGAAAACCGACGAGCACTACCCGCACTCGCCAATGCTTGTAAGATATGCACCGCAGCCTCAGTGGCATAACCACAACCCCAGGCTTCTCTTTTAAAGCGCCAACCCAACTCTAGATTATTAAATTGAGGTTTATCACTGAAATAATTTGCCGGCCGGACCAGAATCCAGCCCAGAAAGCTTTGTTCATGCTTCAACATTGTTTTCCATAATCCCCAGCCCTTCGCCAAGTTAGTATAACTTTGCAGACGAGGTAGAAATATTTCCTCTATATCCTTGCGGCTGGTGGCTTTACCCCCGGTAATATAATGCATAACTTGCGGGTCCTGATCCAACTGAAACATCAGCTCGGAATCATCCACCGTCATCAATGCATAGGACAAACGCTGCGAATCTTCAATAAGCATACAGTTTCTCTTGGTAATCTAGTATGGATTTGTTTTGTGGGTAATATGCCACTTCTAGTTGTTCACTAACTGTGTTCAGAGCGGCAACATCGAGTCCATCAAAAGGCTGAACTGTACGCAAAAAATCATACAATATGAGTAATATCGGACATATTCGTATTCTACTCTTATCTATAACAAAACAGGGTCGGTACAATGACCGGCTTTTCATCTGTTTAATGATCCATCCTAGCGATTCATCCTCTCATCAATCAAGCTATCGACCACAGCGGGCTCTGCCAGCGTGGAGGTATCACCCAAGTTGCTATAGTCGTTGGCAGCAATCTTACGCAGTATCCTACGCATAATCTTACCAGATCGAGTCTTTGGCAGTGCCGGAGTAAATTGAATCAGGTCTGGTGTTGCAATAGGTCCGATTTCTTTACGCACCGTTTGACGCAATTCATTTTTCAGCTCCTCGGAAGGCTCTATGCCGACAACAGTAGTAACATAAACATAAATCCCCTGACCTTTAATGTCATGCGGGTAACCTACCACTGCGGCTTCTGAAACTGCCGGATGGGCGACCATCGCACTTTCTATTTCAGCGGTTCCCATACGGTGACCGGAAATATTCAGTACATCATCAACCCGCCCGGTAATCCAATAATAGCCGTCTTCATCCCGTTTGCAGCCATCACCGGTAAAATAATAGCCAGGATAGGTAGAAAAATATGCCTCCTTAAAGCGTTCAGGGTTTCCATATAAACCCCGCATTTGTCCTGGCCAACTGTCGGTAAGAATCAGGTTGCCCTCAGCGGCGCCTTCAAGGAATTTACCATCACCATCAACTAATGCTAGCTGAACACCAAAAAATGGCTTGCTGGCAGAGCCGGGTTTGAGTGCGGTTGCGCCCGGTAAGGGGGTAACCATGATGCCGCCGGTTTCCGTTTGCCACCAGGTATCTACAATCGGGCAGCGTTGTTCCCCCACCACATGGTAATACCACTCCCAAGCTTCCGGATTAATTGGCTCACCTACGCTACCCAATAATCGCAGCGAGGCACGAGAGGTCTTTTTCACCGGCTCATCACCCTCGCGCATCAACGCGCGGATAGCCGTTGGCGCGGTATAACAAATATTGACCTGATGTTTATCGATGACCTGCCAGAATCGACTGCTGTCGGGATAATTCGGCACACCTTCAAACATCAGCGTGGTGGCACCGTTGGCCAGTGGACCATAAACAATATAACTATGCCCGGTAACCCAGCCTACATCGGCAGTACACCAATAAATATCACCGGGATGATAATCAAACACATATTCATGGGTCATCGATGCATACACCAGATAACCACCGGTGGTATGCAGAACGCCTTTTGGCGTACCTGTTGAACCCGAGGTATAGAGAATGAACAGCGGGTCTTCGGCATTCATTTCCTCTACCGGACAATCAGCACTTACTCCGGTTTCTGCTTCATGCAACCAGATATCAGTATCGTTGTTCCAGGCAACATCAGCGCCGGTATTTCGCACCACCAATACGGTTTCAATAATTTCTGCAACGCCTTCAAGTTTAGCCGCAGCATCAACATTGGCCTTCAGTGGAATGGTTTTTCCACCGCGACGACCTTCATCTGTGGTAATTACAATTTTTGATTGGCAATCGATAATCCGACCTGCCAGCGCTTCCGGTGAAAAACCACCAAACACCACCGAGTGAACGGCACCAATGCGGGCACAGGCCAGCATGGCAATCGCAGCTTCCGGCACCATCGGCATATACAGGGTTACCCGATCGCCTTTAAGCACACCCCGGGATTTAAGCACATTGGCGAATTTACTCACAGACTCATGTAACTGCGAATAAGTAATGTGTTTATCAACGGCAGGGTCATCGCCTTCCCAGATAATCGCAACTTGGTCAGCTTTATCGGCCAGGTGGCGATCTATGCAATTTGCACAAACATTTAGACTACCGTCTTCATACCAGCGAATATGCAGGTCATCTTGGTTAAATGAAACATCCTTTACTTTAGTAAATGGTTTAATCCAGTCAATACGACTGGCTGCCTCGGCCCAAAAACCTTCATTATCTTCAATAGACTGACGGTATTTTATTTCATACCTGTCACTGTTAATCCAGGCATTTTCTTGCCATTGGCTTGTAACTGGATAGATTTTTCCCATATTCTTCCACCTAAGTACACATCTAATATGTGTAGCGTCGTTTATTGCCTGCTTACTATATAGTCGATTTTAGCCTGAAAACCCTTGTTTATGCATTTCTACAAACCTAATAAAGCAAAGTCTAGTAAACTCCTTTCCCAGTCTTATTCATGATCCAGTAATACAATCAACATTTTCGGGAGAGGCCATTATGGTCGGCAATAAACATAATAAAACAATTTTGTCCCTAGCTGTGGCTGTAGGGCTGAGTTTCTCATCTACTGCAATGGCTGATGGCAGTGAAATGGATGCTCTGTATGACCGTATCGAAGCGCTTGAAGCACAGGTTCAGGCCTTAATTAAAAGCCAGCAACCGGCACTAGAGCCAATACCTGCCGTTGATACAGCAGTGACTAAAGCTACCGCAAACAAGGCCGCCGAGACTAAAGCCACCGAGGTGCTTGCACAGCATAAAGCAGAGGTTGCTGAGGACGAACACAAACACAGCTATAAATTTGGTGGTTATATTAAGTTAGATACTCTCTTAAGTGATTACAGCGGTGGGTCAGTAGCATCTGGCACTGCCGGTCGGGATTTTTATATTCCTGGATTAATTCCGGTGGGCAACAGTGCCGGTGAAAGCTACCTTGATATCCATGCTAGAGAATCACGGATTAACTTCAGCAGTAAACACTTGTTGGACAACGGCGCTACCATGCGCACATATTTTGAACTCGATTTTCTTATTGGACAAGGCGGCAATGAAAGAATCTCTAACTCCTACACCCCACGCCTGCGTCATGCCTTCTTTACCTATAACAAATGGACATTCGGTCAGACATGGACGACTTTCTTTAATGTTAGTGCGCAACCGGAAAATTTGGATTTTGTAGGCCCTGCTGAATCCATAGTATTTGGTCGTCAAGCAATGATTCGCTACACATCCGGGCCTTGGCAATTCGCCATTGAAAACCCGGAAACCACGATTACACCATATGGCGGTGGCGGACGGATTGTAACTGATGACAATTTAATGCCTGATGTAGTGTTGCGCTATAACTTGAAAAGTAACTGGGGAAGCTTTGTGGTAGCCGGCACACTCAGGCAACTAGCTTATGAAAATCAAGCCGCTGGAATTGATGACTCAATAATGGGTTATGGCCTCAGCTTGTCGGGCAAAATGAAAGTCGGAGATAAAAATGATTTCCGCTGGATGGCTACGGTGGGTTCTGGCATGGGTCGTTATTTCGGCTTGAACCTTGTAAATAGCTCAGTGCTTGATGCCAACGGCAAGCTTGAGGCGATTGATTCTTATGGGATGTTCGGCTCTTACCGCCATTTTTGGAATAATCAATGGCGCAGCAACTTCACACTTGGATATTCCAGTGTAGATAATAACACCGCATTAACCGGCTTCGGTGTTACCTCGAAAGCTTCAAGTGCACATATCAATTTGATTTACAGCCCACTTCCCAAAATAGATTTTGGGCTTGAGCTGATGATTGCAGAGCGTGAAATTGAAAGTGGATTAAACGGCGACCTCACCAGATTTCAGTTCTCCGCAAAATACGGTTTCTAAACAACGGAAACGCTACACCCGGCGTAGGGTGGGAATTTATGCCCACGCGTAAAACCACCCAAGCCGAATCTTTTCCGAGTATTTATAACCCATGCGGCGTGGGCATAAATGCTCACCCTAGCAAAACACAAAAAAGCTGCCCGGAGGCAGCTTTTTGTTTATGGCTGGGGGAGAGGGACTTGAACCCCCGCTGACGGAGTCAGAGTCCGTAGTACTACCACTATACGATCCCCCAGTATCCTCAGCTTTCTGACTTTCACTGGGAAAGTCGTAGGTAAAGCTCTTAACGCTTAGAGTACTGTGTAGCTTTACGCGCTTTGTGCAGACCGACTTTCTTGCGCTCAACTTTACGCGAGTCGCGGGTTACAAAACCGGCTTTGCGTAAATCACCACGCAGACTTTCGTCATATTCCATTAATGCGCGGGTCACACCCAAACGGATGGCACCGGCTTGACCTGTCATGCCACCGCCTTTAACGGTAACATTGAAATCAAATTTTTCCGTCATTTCCACTAATTCAAGTGGCTGACGAACAACCATGCGTGAGGTTTCACGCCCAAAATACTCATCCAGTGGTTGCTTGTTGACAACAATCTGGCCTCCACCTTTTTTCATGAAAACACGGGCGGTTGATGATTTGCGACGGCCTGTGCCGTAAAACTGTTGGGTAGCCATAGCGATTAAATATCCAGAGTCTGAGGTTGCTGGGCAGCATGCGGGTGTTCTGTACCGGCATAAACTTTCAGTTTGCGGAACATAGTCCGACCCAGTGAATTCTTAGGCAACATACCTTTAACGGCTTTTTCCAGAACCCGTTCAGGGTGCTCTGCCAGTAATTTCCCAAGCGTAGTTGTCTTGAGATTGCCGATATAGCCGGTGTGATGCTGATATAGCTTATCTTTCATCTTATTGCCGGTAACAGCAATTTTTTCGGCGTTAATTACAACAATGTAATCACCGGTATCTACATGTGGTGTGTAGATAGGTTTATGTTTGCCGCGCAGTCGTGTAGCAATCTCAGTTGCTAACCTGCCCAAAATTTTATTCTCTGCATCCACGATGAACCAGTCGCGTTCGACTTCAAGTGGTTTTGCGCTGATAGTATTCATATCAGTAACCCAGTAATTTTCAATTAAATTGTCTGCGCACACGAATGCCGCAGTAAAGAGCGAGAATTTTACAGGGTAACGCCACTTGGTGCAAGCATGAATTGATAGTTTTTTAGAGTGATTAGCCCAACCTTAACCTTTCTACCGGTATCCCCGCCAACAAGTGTGAATCAATGATTTCATCTAGATCGCTCTCATCGATATAGGTATACCAGACCGCATCCGGATAAACCACACACACTGGGCCTTGTTCACAACGGTCCATACACCGGGAGCCATTAATTCGTAGCTTGCCGGGGCCGTTTAAACCCTTACTTTTTATTTTGCTTTTCGCATAGGCAAGTAGTTCCTGTGAGCCACAATTGGCACAGCAGGTCCGCTCAGCGTTTGCTTCGCGCTGATTTACACAAATAAATAGATGTCTTTGGTAATAACTCATAAGGTTTTAATGTAAATATCGATTAATAGCACATTATAAATGAAACAATAGCGACTTCCACAGGAGTATACTGGTGGCGTACATTTGACCAACAGCGCAGAACCCCTATGCATAGACAAACATCGATTTTAGATACCTTGATCAGCGGCCTTGACCAAGCCCTGCGAATTGCCACAACCCGAGCGCCGCAAGCCCCTCGCCCTAGCCCAGCTGGTGATATCCCGGATATTGTTCTCGATGAAGACCAGCGGCGACATGTTGCCGGATTAATGCGCATCAATCACACTGGGGAAGTCTGTGCCCAGGCATTGTATGCCGGCCAGGCAGCAACCGCACGCGATCCGGCAGTACGCGAAAAAATGCAGGAAGCCGCTATTGATGAAATCGATCATCTGGCCTGGTGTGAACAGCGTTTGGATGAGCTTGGGGATCGCCCCAGTTATTTAAACTTTTTTTGGTATTCCGGCTCATGGGCACTGGGGATGGCCGCCGGGATTGCCGGTGATGAATGGTCTCTGGGTTTTTTGGAAGAAACCGAAAAACAGGTGGAATCCCATCTTGATGAGCATCTCGGTCAACTACCGATAGAAGATAAGCGTACTGAAGCGATTTTGGCACAGATGAAAATTGATGAAGCCCGGCATGCGGTTATGGCAGCTGATGCTGGCGCCCGTGATCTGCCGCTGCCAGTAAAACGAATGATGACAGCCAGTTCAAAGATAATGAAAGCGCTGGTTTATAAAATATAGACCTTAAACACCGCAACGAGGTGGTTGCCGATGCCGATGCCGCCTAAGAAAATAGTTCTACCAGTGCCCTGCCCGGGTCATCGGCGCGCATAAAGGCTTCACCGACAAGAAAAGCTTTAATTCCGGCATTGCGCAGTAAATCTACATCAGCGTTTGTATGGATTCCGGATTCTGCAATTAACAGCTGATTTTCTGTCAACAACGGTGCCAGTCGGATGCTATTTTCCAGGTCAGTTTCAAAAGTATGCAAATTACGGTTATTCACCCCGATTAAGGCTGAATCTGTTGCCAATGCAACGGCCATTTCCTCACTGTTGTGAACTTCAACTAATACATCCAGCCCAATCTCGCTAGCTTCTGCGGCAAAATCCAGCAATTGATTACTCTCAAGTGCAGCCACTATCAATAAAATAGCGTCTGCCCCCATCGCTCGCGCCTCAAAAAGCTGATACCGGTCGATAGTAAAATCTTTACGCAACACCGGCAATGAAACCTCCGCACGCGCCGCTACTAAGAAATCATCGTGCCCCTGGAAGAAATTTTCATCCGTCAATACCGAAAGACAGGCTGCACCACCCGCTGCATACGACTGGGCAATGGCAACCGGATCAAAATTTTTACGAATTAAACCCTTGCTTGGGGAGGCTTTTTTAATTTCTGCAATCACTGCAGGCCTATTCTCGGCAACCGCAGCTAACTGCCGATAAAAACCACGACAGGCGGGCTGGTCAACAACCATCGATTTCAGTTCCGACAGAGACCGGCGGCGGCAGCGAGCGGCCACTTCATCGGCCTTATGCAGTAGGATTTTTTGCAACACGGTTGGCAGCGAATTGCTCATACTTGATGACTTACCGCAATTAACTGGTCGAGTTTAGCCAGTGCTTCCCCGGACTGTAATAGCGCCATTGCCTTATTAGTGCCGTCGTGCAGGTTTTCAGCCAGACCTGCAACATACAAGGCGGCTCCCGCATTAAGGCCGATAATTTGTGCCGCTGCTTGCGCGCGCGGATTATCCTCAGCCCCCAAAGCCGCCCGAATCAGGGCATAGGATGCGTCTGCTCCATTGACCACCAGAGATTCAAGTGATTGGCGCTCGATACCGCAGTCTTCCGGCTGAATGGTATATTCGCGAATTTCATTATCTTTTAGTTCCACCACAAAGGTTGGGGCTGCCAGTGAAATTTCATCGAGGCCATCCTCGGAATGCACTACCAGCACATGTGCCGAGCCAAGACGCCGCAGGACTTCTGCCATCGGTCTTGCCAGCACACGGTCATACACACCTATGAGTTGGTTCTTGACTCCCGCAGGGTTAGTCATTGGCCCAAGAATATTAAATAATGTTCGAATACTCAAGGATTTACGCGCAGCGATAGCGTGCTTCATCGCGCTGTGGTGAGCCGGTGCAAACATAAAGCCCAGCCCACAAGTCAGTACACACTCACGCACCTGATCCGGGCTCAAATCCAGTTTTACCCCGGCAGTTTCCAGCAGGTCGGCACTGCCGCTGCTGCTGGATACCGAGCGATTACCGTGTTTTGCCACCCGACCACCGGCCGCTGCCACAACAAAACAAGCAGCTGTTGAAATATTAAACAAATTCAGCCCATCACCACCGGTACCGACAATATCGACCACATGCTGACCATCAATACTCACACCTGAGGCTAGCGAGCGCATAACCTGTACCGCACCCTCGATTTCATCCAGGCTTTCACCTTTCATCCGCAAGGCAACGAGTAAGCCACCAATCTGAGCATCATCGGCCTGCCCGGTCATGATTTGCTGCATAATTGATGTCATTTCGATAGTTGTCAGGTCATCACCGGAAATGACTTTTTCCAGAGCATCACGAAATTCCATTAGTTGAACTCCAGAAAGTTTTTCAGCAAATCATGCCCGTGCTCAGTAAGAATAGATTCGGGATGAAACTGCACACCTTCCAGCGGGTATTGTTTATGCCGAACACCCATGATTTCTTCATGACTACCATCCGGATTAAGCGTCCAGGAAGTCACTTCCAATTCATCGGCCAGAGTATCCGGCTGGATCACCAGCGAATGGTAGCGGGTAGCAGTAAACGGGTCTGGAATATCTGCAAACACCCCCTGGCCATCATGATGAATTTTTGATGTTTTACCGTGCATGATTCTATCCGCCCTAATGATCGTTGCGCCAAAAGCCTGAGCAATGGCCTGATGCCCAAGGCACACCCCAAAAATCGGGATTTTGCCAGCATACTCACGCACCAGTTGCAGTGAAATTCCAGCTTCATCGGGAGTACACGGTCCTGGAGAAATTACGATATGCGATGGTTTAAGCTCACCCACTTGGGATACTTCCAGTTCATCGTTACGACAGACTTTAACCTCCGCACCTAACTCACCCAGGTATTGCACCAGATTAAAGGTAAAAGAGTCGTAATTATCGATCATTAGGATCATATATCTATCTACTATTGGGCTGGGTAGCACTGTGAATAAATTCAGAGCAGAATTATACCCCTAATCCCCAGTTGGAATATGTCATGATACGCCGTCTGAGAGTTACAACCCAACCGCTGCGTTATTACAGCATTAATCACATACTCCGACAGGAAGCTGGCTGTACTACAAAGCGTGACTACACCGAGCAGGCATCGTGGTTATTTTTTCTCAAATACCTCGAGGATCTGCAAAAAGCCTTCGCCAGGCGCATTGGATTGCCCAACGGGATATCGGGAGCTTTTGTTGGTAAATAAACAGTGGTTTTTTTATAGCGAATTCATACAATGCTATAAAGGCGCACTTTTAAAAATGTCAATGCGCCTTTATAGATTGTTAAATTCGCTCTAAGCTTTAACTATTAATTTTCAAAACTATTTCTAAATATAGAATCTAGCTGAACAGAAATCGCTGTTAAAGCAGTTGCACTTAGTGTCGTTGTCCCATCGGTTATTGAAGCAGTGTTTTCAAGAACCACAGGGGTTTCTTGGGCCCTCACTTCAAAACTTAGCTGAGCCGTACCGCCTAAGACTTGATTGACTACCAATATGTCGCCCAGTACTGGCAATATGCCGCTAGCGGGATCAGTACCATTATTAAAATATGTTGTTGCACCAACAGTTCCTGTTTGGTTTTCCACTCCAACCGTTATGCCACTGGTAGTATTGGCAGGAATATCGCCATAAACTATGTATATACCAGGAAAAGCTGTCGCAGTGCCCCAAAGTTGTATCTGGAAAGTATAACCAGTACCTGGTTCACCCCAAATTTCAGCATCCTGGAACTGGATAATCGTTGCTACACCAGCAGCCCCAAAATTAACATTTGCGACATATATGTCACCACCACCAGTGTCCGTTGCGCTAGTGCCATCAAGGTCAAGATCTGCCCAAAATCCAGCAATCAATCCATTGGGTGCTGTAGCATCAGGCAACTCTTGATTGGTGTACGAAGAACCAGAAAAACTTCCGCCTGGCATAATATAACCATTGCTAGATATTCTTATACCTGTATAGGCCTGTCCGTTAAAATTAAACTCAGGCAGTCCAGAGAAACCTAAAAAAGTCTCATCACATACGGCACTACAATTGGCTGGAGTCACACCTAAACCCACCAAGTCCACAAAACCAGTTGGCGCGTTTACACCTGCAGTTCCTGTCACCAAATCAAGCACAGGCTGATTTAACTGTCCAGTCCAAGTATATTCGCCTGCAGCGAATGCTAAAGGTGTTACTGTTGCACCATCCGTCACAGTTACAGATTCACTTCCAGGGACTACCGTTACACCAGCTGGTAATGTATCTGAAAAATTGATATTACCAGCAAACCCACTATTAACTATATTAAAGCTATAAGTAAAGGGTGCAAGAGGTCCAACTGCTGACGGTGCTGTTTTGCTAAATATAGCAGCATCATCTGCCATTAGATTGATTGGCATTATTGCAAGACTCATGTGATTGTTTGCAAGAGTGGCAGAATCGGGAGTAATCTGCACTTCGCCAAAACTCCATTGATCAGTAACTGCAAGTTGAGAGTCAGCTGTGATAATCAATTCCTGAGTGCGACCAATACCTAAAGTAAACTGACTGGGTGAAACTGTGATATCGACCCCTTGTGAAGTTGAGCTTGCAGAAGTTGTCCATGTTTCGACCTGAGCCGATACATTGGTCACCGATCTTGTCCATTGACAACTCGGAAAACATGAGGAGTTCATTAAACCGGGTAGATTAAGCGTCTTGGGATCTCCACCTAAATCTGGATTTGCTGAATTAAAATTGGCAATGGATTCACTCATTACAAGCCCCGTTTGTGGTGTCTGATTCAAATCAATACGACCACTACCATTATCAAATGGATCTGCCGGTGTAACCAGATCTTCTTTTACATTGCCAATATTATCTGCTGTTAGCATCATCGCTGATTTTATTTCAGCAGGGGACCAGGTAGGGTAGAGAGCTTTAAGCAGAGCAGCCGCTCCAGCATTATGAGGGCTGGACATAGAAGTACCGCTGATAAATCCAGCCTCTGGTGCGGGTGTTGTGCCATCTGAATTTACAGCAGCCAATATATTCACACCAGGAGCCATAATATCGGGTTTCAACACATCAAAAGCCGAATTCGGACCACGCGAACTAAAAGAAGCCAAAGCATCCGCAACGCCATTTAAGTTTGCTACCACAGGATAGTTAATTGAACCAGTAGAGCCAGAATTCGCTGATATAAATGATGACACTGCCAAACCATCAGTTTGTGAAATCATCACTGATGGGATAGTAGAAGCAGCTAAACTCATAATAACTGGTGATCTTGTATCGCTATAAACTATCATAGCTATTGCTCCTGCAGCTGAAGCATTATTAGCTTTATCAAGAAAGCCACAGGAGCCTCTTGCAATAACGGCTATGGAATTATCAAAAGAGTTTGCTACAAAAGCACTACAACCTTCAGTATTTGTCGCATCTATATCTCCAGAAAAGATTAAAGGGGCGGCTATAGATGCAGTTAAACTTGGGCCATTACCCTCTAGAGCAACAACTCCTTGTAATTCTTGCGGAACAACTCCAGGGCCTGCTACATCAAAAGTATTGTTGAATGAACGACCATGGGTAGAAGCTGCAACCGAAGATACCCAGGGTTCTTGATGGCCCAAGGTAGCACTCCCTGGACCAGAGTTTCCTGCTGATGCAGAAACAAATATACCCGCAGCTGTGGCATTAAGAAATGCTTGAGAGACCACATCGTTGTAGGGGTCTACACCGCCGCCGATAGAAAAATTAATGACATTAACTAAGCCGTCAGCAATAGCTTGGTTAACTGCCGCCACATTCGCAGCATTGGGGCACAATCCCCTACCATCAGAATCTCGAATATAGCAAGTATCATAAGCAATAATATTTACTCGTGGTGCCACTCCGCTAATGTTAACCGGCAAACCCGAAACGACAACACTAATCGGATTTCCACCTGCTGTACTAGCAGTATGGCTACCGTGTCCATCATTGTCTTCTGGGGACTCTTCTTCGGTGATTCCTGCTACCCCTGAAACCATATCAAAAACAAAGTCATAGGCCCCAATTAACTTATCATTACAAAACCCAGCATTGGTTGCACAATAGCCCAAATAGTTTCCTGAACCCAATGGGTTTATGTGTGCATACCCAGTAGCATCGGTTGCCGCAAAAGAAGCATGATCAGAGTTTATACCACTATCAAGTACACCAATAATAATACCCTCACCGCGTGTTGCTAAATTATTTGTATTTCCATCCCAAACACTTGGAGCACCTATTAAACTGGGGCCAATATCTGTAAGTAATGGTTGATCAACCACAGGGTGAATTTTTTTAATATTGGGCATATTGGATAAACGGCTGATGTCTTTTTTATCCAGTTTCATCACTATCCCATTAAGCGCATGCTGATAACGAAATGTAACCTGGGGAACCTGTCCCAAAATTGTTTGTACTTCGTTAATAAATTGGTTCTGGCGTTGCTCCAACAATGAAACATAAGCCACTGCATCAGGTGACTGAACATCAAGACGACCATCTGGCAATCTGTCGGTTGCAGGTATTCCTGATGTACCACCAGAATAACTGGCAAGAGGTGGATTATTAAACTCGATTATATACTCTCCTCGAGCAGCCCCCCCAATTAGGCTTGCTATTGGCTGAGTATCCGACAAAGATGCGGGTGACATTTTGTTGTTCTGATTTACTGCACTATTTGCTCCCGTCATGAATATTAATGAAGTAAGAAAAGTACAAATCAAAAGTTTATTATTGACTGACATAAGGTTAAAACTCCTAACTATTTTGATAAAAATTGAATTGAATTTGCAAGTTAACAACGCTGTACGAGACCTGTGCATAAAAACACAAAGGTGCCTATGTTTAATTATTTCAATAATTATCAGAAGACAAGCCCCACCATCGCTATGTAATTAAGCTATAAATAAAACTTATACAACCAACCTATGATTAGCTGTGTTAAGCCCCCCTATTAATTACTCCCACGAGCTACGAGGAAAAATATTCCAACCCTCTAATACTCTCATATATATATCAACCCGTCAACTAAACCCCAAATCTCCAGATAGGGTTTCACCAGTGATAATCGTCTCAATACCAGACTGTTGTAACAGGTTGGCAATCATATGCGCCTCAACGCCGGTTGATGCTTTAAATATACATTTCATTATATTCCCCAATCCCCAGATAACCATGACCTGGTTGTTAACCTATGGATGTGTAGGTTACCTTACAAACCCGCCGCCGCATTATTCACTGCATTAATCAACGCCCTGCCCTTGCTCAAGGTTTCTTGCCATTCAGATTCCGGATCTGAATCGGCCACCAAACCGGCTCCGGCTTGCACATGCAATACCCCGTCTTTAATTATTGCAGTGCGAATTGCGATAGCGAGGTCAGTGTCGCCTAGCCAGTTGATATAGCCTACTGCGCCAGCATATATATTTCGTTTTACAGGCTCTAATTCGTTGATGATTTCCATGGCGCGGATTTTAGGTGCGCCCGATAAGGTTCCGGCAGGAAATGCTGCACGAATGGCATCAACCACTCCCAATTCTGGCCTCAATTTACCTTCCACTTGCGAAACGATGTGCATTACATGGGAATATCGTTCTACCAACATCTGCTCGGTGACTTTTACTGAACCGGTTTGGCACACTCGACCCAGATCATTGCGTGCCAGATCGATTAACATCAGATGTTCGGCGCGCTCTTTGGGGTCTGCCAGTAGCTCTGCTTCAAGGCGTTGATCCTCTAAGGCATCCTGCCCGCGCGGTCTGGTTCCAGCGATGGGTCGCAATAACATTTCACCATTTTGAACTCGCACCAATACTTCTGGCGATGAGCCTACAATCTGGGTTCTGGCTGCTTTATCTACGCTATCGCCCAAATCCAGAAAATACATATAGGGTGATGGATTCAATGCCCGCAACGCCCGATATACATCCAGTGGCCGGGCTTTCAGGGGTACACTCATCCGCTGTGATAACACCACCTGAAATACATCACCTGCCATGATGTATTCCTTGCACCGTTTTACCCCCTTAATAAACTCATCTTTACTGATGCTGTATTTAATCTGGCTCTCATCAAGCTCCGATGCTGGAGCCGCTTCGGGATAAGCTGGCGAGCCAGCGCGCAGCCGGTAAGCCAGCTGGTCTAGGCGGCGCTGGGTAGTTTCCCAGGCATCCGCTTGTGCGGGATCGGCATTAACAATCAGGAACAGGCGGCCAGCAAGTGAATCGAATACTGCCAACTCATTTGATTCCAACAACAGTATTTCCGGGGTGTTGAGCTGATCGGGCTTATTTTCAGTGCGTAACCGCGCTTCAATATTGCCTACATTTTCATAGCCGAAGAAGCCCACCAAGCCACCAGCGAACACGGGCAACTCCTTCAGCATCGGGGCTTTAACTGCAGCTTGTAGCTGGGCTACTTTTTCTAATGGATCGCTAACTGTTTCCACAGATACCTGCTGACCATGATGGAAAATACTGAACTCATTACCGCTAAATTGATAACGACGGGCTGCGGGCAAACCGATAATAGAGTAGCGCCCCCAGGTTTCACCGCCCTCTACCGATTCAAACAAAAAGGTATCGCCGCCATCTGCCAGCTTCAGGTACACCGAAAGCGGGGTATCCAGGTCAGCTAGCACCGAGCGCCATACCGGGATTCGGTTGTAACCTTCTGTAGCAAGCTTTTGAAACTCTATCTTATCCATGCGTTTGGCCTGTCATTGTTGATTTGCACTGCTGCCTGCTTCAGGCAAAAGCTCTTTGAGTAATCTATCTGCACCTCTAAGCGTACTGGTCAAAGAACCACTCCTTGGGGACTCTGCATAGGTTTGTGGCATAGAAGATAGTATCGCTATCGCCGTTGATGTTTGCCTTGAATCCTTGTAGCTACGGGCCAAACCCAGATAGACTTTGGCTTCGTAGTAATCACTCATTTCCCGACCGCGGTTTTGTAGAAAACCTTCAGTCAGGTCGATGTACTCCTGGTTAAGGTTCTTCCGTGCCATAGGGCCGCGCAAGTCAATTAGCAAGCTTGCAAGGGTGTCGCCCGTCTTGCAATTAGCGCATGCATGCAAAGGTTTTTCATAATTTGGATAATATTTCAGAGCAAACGAAATCAGGGGGTGGAAATCATAATTTAGGTAGGTTAAATCCATTAAATTAATTGCGGGTACGACAATATCGGGGTTATCTGTGTGCGCGATTATCTCTAGATACATGGCTTTGAAGAACTGGCGATTTGTAAACTTTATTTCTTGCTCTGAACAACAGCGTTTTTCTGACTGCCAGTAGGCAATCAACTCATCGTAATCAGATATCTCTACCGTCCCGATATCAACTTCATCCCACCAGACTGGCAGTGGCGCTATCTGTTTGAACTTTTCACAAACAGAGTCATTCCTTGCACAAGAGAGCGCGTCTTTATTGACTAAACTACTCCACCAACCTTTAACAGGTGAACCTGGGTAAACGGTAACTAATGCCGCTGATAGCAGCAAAATTATAACAAATAGAACTTTCTTACTTAACATAGTGTATTTACTCCGAGGCTTGTTGGTATTTTAGCTGCGCATGACGAAAACAATCCACGCTATGATCGTTAACCATTCCGGTGGCCTGCATAAAGGCATAACATATTGTTGTGCCAACAAAACGAAAGCCTTTTTTCTTGAGTGCTTTGCACATCGCGTCTGATGCTGCGGTATTGGACGGGACATCGCTCATAGTTTGCCAGTTATTTACTTTTGGTTCACCACCTACAAATTGCCAAATCCACTTGTCGAAGCTGCCGTATTCTGATTGTACATCCAGAAACAATTGCGCATTGCTGATGGTTGATGAAATCTTCAGACGATTACGCACAATTCCGGCATTGCCCATTAATTCGTTATATTTATTTTCATCATAACGAGCGATTTTTTCGGCATCGAAGTTATCCATCGCGGCGCGGTAATTATCGCGTTTTTTCAAGATTGTTACCCAGCTCAACCCAGCTTGTGCACCTTCAAGAATTAGAAATTCAAATAGCTTTTGATCATCATGCAAAGGCGTGCCCCATTCCGTGTCGTGGTAGGCCATTTCGAGTGGGCTACCTAGGCACCAGCCGCAGCGTTGTTTTTCTTCTGAGTGTTTGCTCATAATGTATATACCCTCTAATTAAGTTCGGTTTGTACGCTTATGGCGCTAGTTTTGGCAAGGTAAGTGTGAATTCTACACCCTGTTTGTCTTTCAGGTTGCGGGCACTGGCCTTGCCATGATGCGCTTGGGCAATGAGTTTCACTAGATATAAACCCAGCCCCAAGTGGGGTACGCCATCCCTGCTGCGGGTACGCAAAGACACCAGCGATTCAAACAGGCTGTCTTGCATTTCATCCGGCAAGCTTGAACCGGTGTTGCGAACAAATATCTCTACCGGACCGCTACTGCGCATTCCCAAGGTAATAAGATCATCGGGACCACTAAAACTCACCGCGTTATCGACTAGCTTATCTAGCGCCTGGGCGAGTAATTCAGGCGCACCATTAATGTGAAGGGCCGATTGATCAAGCTCACATTCTATCTGATATTGGGGATATATCTGTGCATAAGCCGCTGTGCTTTGTGTCAACAATGCGGCCAAATCAAAATCTTCGGTATCAGCAACTGCAATGGATTGCTCTAGCCTGCTGGCATCACTCATTGCTCGTAAAATGCCGGCCAGGCGATCGCTGCCTTCCTGCGCACGGCTGATATAAATTGCGGCTTTGGGGTCGGAGGGGTCACGAGATAAATTTTCCAGCGATGAGCGCACGATCACCAACGGAGTTTTTAATTCATGCGACAGCTTACTTGCAAGGGTTTGCAGATATTGGTTGTATTCCCGCACTGCCTGTAGCAAGCGCGCATCAGACCTTGCCAGCTCGCCCAATTCGTCACGGTCTTCAAGCAAGGGTAAATCAGGATCAACATGCGGTCTTTCTCTGGCACGATTGACTGCCTGATTTAGTTTTCTTACGCGTGCAGACAGGCGTCCGGCAAATAAATACATCGCCAGCATGATAATTACCATTGCCAGCAGAGAAATTCCGACAATTCTCAACAATGCGTTATTGCTCAAGAGCAATAAATCATCAGCGACTGCTTGCATCTGTAAGCTTCCCACTATTTGGCCCGCGCTAGACACAGGTACCGATACGGCATTGATGAGTTGTGCAGTAGATGCGTCACGAGTCCAACCAACCGCCTCAAATTCAGCGGGCAACCGTGGGGCAGTCCCGCTTATCGAGTGGCTAGATGGCAGCTGTTTGGACATCAGGTCATGTACCACCCGCTGAACCCAGTTTGACTGCTGCTGGGATGCGGATTGAATGTCACCACCGCTGGCTCGGGCACGAATATTGTCATTGTTATCCAGCAACCAGGCAGACTGACCGGCTCCCAGTAGACTTTTTATTTGTGCTGCAATTTCAGTTTGAGGCTGTGCCAATTGCAGGCGCTTTAAGTTAATTTCCCGGCTGATCAGTCTCACACCTGGGTCATCTACATCCACCAGGCGCAAACTGAGGCCCGAAACTGCCATTTTAAGCGGCACAAGCAATTCAACCTGATAACCATCAAAATTATCCAGCCAATACCCGCTGATTTGGCTGTGTTGATTGCTGTTGAGTGTAAACGGGCCGGTTGCCGCCGCAGCGATTTTGAAGCCAGTCATCCCCTGCTGGCCGAACAGGTTCAGTTCAAACCCGTCCATTGCCCCCTGAATCGCCAGGTTTTCGCGTACTGGACTGTGGTCAGAAACTATTAGTGCCAGCCACAACTGCCTGCCGTTACTGCGCGCAGCCAGTTTTAGCTGCAACTCACCGTCATCACTAGCATAGGTATTCCAGTACGCGGACGCCGCCGGCCAGTAGCTAAAATAGCCGTCAATGGCGGTATCGCCACCAGCACTGACAAGCAGATCATTCGCATTCGCCGCCGCAACTTGCTGTAGCTTGCCATCCAGTGAACGGGCAATGGTAGATGCTGTCGCCTGTAATGCCTGCTGCTGTCCTGCCCGCAGGAAACCCTCAAGTTCACGCAACAACAGCCAAGAACTGAGTGGCAGCACCAATGCAACTAAGGCTAGCAGCAGTAATTTTTGACGGAGGTTCATGCAGAGATTGTATCAGTCAGCTCAATTGCAAGCTTGTGAAATACAAAATATTCTGGGTTCTCGCAGAGGCGCAGAGACAGCAAAGAAAAGCTTCTTTTCCTCTGCGTTCTTTGCGCCCCCTGGAGAATATTTATTTG
>JAKITM010000118.1 GCA_021648045.1 Lysobacterales bacterium | reverse complement strand
CCATCAGCGAACAACCGAATGGTCTGTTCCCGATTGTGTTGCTGCACTTCGGTGCTGCGCTTTCTGGCATCTGTTCTAAGCATGCTCCCGATTATAACATCTTGGGTATTTGAATGCTAGGTTAATAGCCCTGGGCGGGCTAGGCACACATGAAACATGAAACCTCCTTGTTCGTTACTTCCCTATTGGTCAATCCATGACCTATAAACAATATACATGAGTACTCCCGAATATAAAACCCCACATTACATAAAAAACGCTTTATATTGCTTTTTACAGAATAAACGGTAATTAATAAGGATAGATATCAAATGAGTAGGGGGTTTTGGTGATAGATATAAAGTATTTTCTTGGCAGTGGCATGGTTTTTCCCGTGAGTCTGAGTATTGAAAGCATAGGAACAAGGAAATCATCGGTTAGATGCTGAAACTGGTGTAGGATATTCTCTATGTGGTGCTTGCCCCGAATGGTTGACGAATGGTTGTCCAATCGCAGGCTTACTGGTTTCTCTGTTATATAATTTCTTCTCCAAATAGCAGGCAAGCCACTTACATGAAGGCCAAAAGACTGGCCAGCTGCGAGATTTAATTGAGGCTTGTTCCCTATTTCAAGCTTACTCCGTTGCCTTAAGTTTAAATTCCTTTGTGCCCAACAGTAACAGAACGGCTATAACACCTACAACCAAGCCAACCCAAGGGGCAAAAAATACTAAGAAGAATGCCGTGAGCAGCATAACGCCCTTTTCTTCTGGACCCTTTGGCATAGATAAGGCTACATAAGCACAGGCAAAGCCGGTTAAAATTAGTGTAAGTACTAGAGCAATGGGCATGAATGGTTTTAAGAAAGTCACCACGGGTAATAAAAGCAATAAAAACGGAAGGCCGTATAAGTAGTAGGCGCTGAGTCCCCCAATAAGGGTTTCCATCTTATCCTTACCCTCTGCCCATCTTTTGACAACCACGACATGTACGCCCGCCCATAAGCACCCTTGTGTTGGGAAAAAAGGTGCCACAACGCCCATTATTGCATTTCTGATCGCAATAATAATGTGGGATCGGCTTGTATCAAAGTCCAGCTTGTCATCTGGCCGCGATTTTTCAGCCTCCTTAATAATGGCAACGCCGGTCAGCAAGTCTCCAAAAACAATGGTATAGGTGATTATAGTAAGCGGGATTGCTTCAATGTAAAAGGACAACGGTGGCCAGCCAATGTAAAAAGGCGAGACTTTATTCATCAGGTCACTAACTGGTGGTACCAATAGCCCCCACTGGATATCAAATGTTATCTCCTCTAGATACGCCCCAACAACCCCCGCAATAATGAAGCCTGGCAATAATCCAAGGCTAGCAATTATGGCTATGCTTTTGTGTTTTAATTTCAAGGCTTGAAAAGGAATAGAAAAAGAAACGACTAGGCATGTTATTAACGCCAATGTCATGGAAACTGGCATTGCTTCTATAGTTTTAAAATCATCCACAAAAACCCGCTTGAACGCAGATAAGGCAGCCCCAAGTATAATCCCGGCTTTTATCGCCGTTGGGATATGCAAAATGAGCTTCTTACCAAGGCCGGTAATGCCAAGAAAAAACATAAGGCCTGCAAGATTTAGGGACAAAGCCGTCATCATTTGGAAGCGCTCGACTGGCGTATCATAACCACCCAAAACAAAAGCCAGCACCAACGGCAGTGCAGGGGTTACCCAGCCTGGTGCGAAGGGCTCGCCAAAAAGAACTACATGGGAGGAGATTAAGATAGTGTGAAATATGGAAATGGTGATGGCTTCTTCAAATGTCAGCCCAAATGCAGTCATTAAAAGCGGCGTTAATGCGAGTCCTGTCGATGCCGCGACCACTACTCCTTGGGCTAATTCTGGCCATTCGATGCGCATATGAATGAATGGCAATCTTGCTGTAAAAGGCCCCCATTTAAAACCTTTTGATGACGCTGGTGTATTCTTATTCTTATTGTTATCTTTCATGCCCAATTCCCATTCCCCGCTATATTATTAATATTCTATATTTAACAGAAGTATACCTAATTGTAGCGGCATTGATATTTTTGCCATTTAATTTGAGGTGGCGCTGACTAGCTATCTGCCGCCGTTTGATGTAAGTCTACATTCCAAGGGATCCGGTATAAATATTTCACTACACTCTATTGGTAAGTCTCTGCATTTTTATATATGTCTGTATGGTAGGCTTAATAGATAAATAAATTCATGACTTTATTTTCACGAGCTCAAGGGAACAATAATGAAATCTAACATCTTAACGATAACACTAGGCTTTACTTTACTGGTATCAGCAAACATCGTGGCGCAGGAGTTAGAAACTGTCCTATTTATACCCAGTGATCAGTCGAATGATTACTGGCTTAGTGTGAAGAAAGTTGCACCAATCTATCCATCGCGGGCGTCGATTAAGGGCAAAATGGGTTGTGCGACAGTTCTTTATAGTATCGAGCCTGATGGCACAACCAGTAATCATCGGGTAGTAGTTGCTTATCCAAAGTGGCTCTTTGATCGTTCATCAATACAGGCAGCTAAACAGTTTTTGTACGAACCATCTGAAGAAAATATAGCGCGTGAAGCTGTATATACAAGCAATACATTTACTTATCAGCTTCTCGGCGATAACACGAAGTCAAATGATGAGAAAAGAGAAAACCTGTCAGACAAATGTACAGATGCGGCTAATAAGATATTGGCGGAAGAATCTGAGAGTGAATGATTGTTGGAAGTTTAACCATGCCCTAATGATTAGTCGTAAAAAAGGTGGTTTGAGGGTCTAATGGGTATAGGGTTTTATCTAATGATCGCCGCAACGATGGTAGTCTTCCAGATCGCGGAAGCCGACAAAAAACGCGGTTGGGTCTGGGCAGGTATCAATCTCATTGTATCGATGATTATCGGAAAATTCTATGGGCTAAGTATTCCAGTGATTGGAATAGCGTTTATAACCACTTTTTTCCTTATGTTCTTATCAAATGTATTTTTTCCAAAGAAAATGGATTAATATAATTTGAGCCAGAGTAGTGGGTTCGTCATATAGAAAATATGATAAATCCCTTTATCTTAGTGCTATTCTCTACCTCACAGTTTGCGATAAAAGCTAACGAGACAGTAGTAAAAAATTTATGAAAATATTAATAACAGGAAGCAGCGGGCATTTAGGGGAAGCATTGGTCCGCGCGTTAAAGGCTTTAAAGTTTCAAGTGTTTGGTATTGATATTCAACCATCAAAATTTACTGATATTGTGGGTTCAATCGCCGATATAGAAACAGTCAAAAAGGCGATGTATGAAGTTGATGTGGTTATGCATACAGCAACCTTGCACAAACCTCATGTAGTGACTCACAGCAAGCAAGATTTTATCGATACCAATGTAACAGGAACCTTGAATTTACTCGAACAATCAAAGCTTCAAAATATTAAGTCATTTATATTTACCAGTACCACTAGTACCTTTGGCGATAGCCTGCGCCCAGCTACAGATAAACCAGCTATATGGGTGAATGAAGACCTCTCGCCGCAAGCTAAAAACATCTATGGTGTGACAAAAATTGCAGCAGAGAACTTATGCCAACTATTTTTCCGTAATCATCAGTTACCTTGTGTGGTTCTTAAAACATCGCGTTTCTTCCCCGAGAGTGATGATGATAAGGGCATGAGGGAAAGTTATGTAGATGCTAATATTAAGGCCAATGAATTTCTCTTTCGCCGAGTGGATGTTGCTGATATTGTTGAGGCGCATATTCTTGCCATGGAAAAAGCATCAGATATTGGTTATGGCAAGTATATTATAAGTGCTAGCTCACCTTTTTCTAAATCGGACTTGATAGATTTGCAATCAAATGCACCAAAAGTAGTAACAAAATATTTTCCAGATTTTCAAAAACTATACGCCACCAATAATTGGCAAATGTTTCCTAATATAGGGCGGGTGTATGTCAATACCAAAGCAAAGGAAGAGTTGGGGTGGAACCCCCAATATGATTTTCAACATATACTTAATAGCCTTAAATCAGGCAATGATTATCGCAGTGAATTGACACGATTAATTCAATCCAAAGGTTATCATGAGGATATAACTTTTACCGATGGACCTTATCCAGTTGATGAAAGTGGTGATTAAAGTGAGTGCTGGGTCATTTGGGTTAAACCTCAATACTGAGAATTGCTGCCGATAATGTGGCCTACATCAACTAAGCCCCCCACACATACCTAGCTCTGTTGAACACCGCGTTGACGCACTTTGGTAAATACGCTAAATTTATAGCTGTGAACTGCACACGCTACTAGAAACTAAGAGATACTTATGACCAATACCAGCTTGAGTTTGCCATTTAAGAATAATGATACTTATGAAGGATTTGCCGTTACGGAGGGTTGCCTAAAAATAAATGACAACTCGCTGGTTTTTGAATTTTTTACAAAAGACTCGATGATCGGATTATTAAAATCAGAAGTAAAACAGGTGGTTGTTGGGTTTGAAGATATTGCGGAAATCAGTTTTCAAAAGAGTATTTTCGGCA
The DNA here is from genome assembly GCA_021648045.1 of Lysobacterales bacterium. Classification (GTDB taxonomy): domain Bacteria; phylum Pseudomonadota; class Gammaproteobacteria; order Xanthomonadales; family SZUA-36; genus SZUA-51. The sequence goes on along the minus strand of JAKITM010000118.1, from coordinate 2,093 downwards.
ACAAACTAAAGCTACGACTAAGCAATTTTATGCTCGCACAGAAACTACCTGCACCGGATGCCGGTGAAGTGAAGCTTCGCATAGCACGGAAAGATAGAGAAATCGCAGCATCGTTTGTATCAAAGGCACAGCTAGCTATGTCAGACTATCATTACAAAACATCAGAAGCTGAATACAAAGATGAGCTTTCAAAGGCAATTGATGAAGCCTAAAAATTATTATGTATCAAAGCACTCAAGTGGTTCTCCGCGGGTAAGTACCGGATAGAAAAATCTAATCTGGCAATTAACAATATAATAGAGTATGACTGAAGATCACTCCTGTTTGTCCTTTTTTTGTTTTCTTGGAGTAAAATCATTCACTGGAAAGGAGTCCTAATAGAGTGAAGCTATTAATTTTTCTACTACTGTTTACCAGCTTAGTGCATAGCGCCGACTACAATATTGGCCCGGACTATGCGTTGAAGAATATTGCTGATGCCCCTTGGGCAACACTCACTGCAGGCGATACTGTTTATATTCATTGGCGTGCTGCGCCCTATAGAGAAAAGTGGGTGATTAACCGTGTGGGTTCTGCCAGCCAACCCATTTCAATTATCGGAGTAAGCAACGAATTTGGACAACAACCGGTAATTGATGGCAATAATGCGGTAACAGTTGCCGGTTTGAATTACTGGAATGAGACGCGTGGCGTTATAAAAATTGGTGGCTCAAATAATCCAGCCGATGGCTTGCCACAATATATAATTATTGAAAATCTGGAGATTCGCTCTGCGCGCCCAGCCTATCAATTCACCGATGATAATGGCAATATTGCTACATATTCAAATAATGCAGCTAGCTTATTTGTAGAAAAAGCAGCAAATTTAACCATCCGTAATCTCACCCTGAGAGATTCAGGAAATGGGCTCTTTATAGGTGCAAATGGGGGCCAGACTGAAAACATCCTGGTTGAAGGTAACCATATTTACGACAATGGCATTGTTGGCAGGTTTTTTGAGCACAATGCCTACACAGCGGCTATCAACATCACATATCAATACAATCGCTTTGGGCCATTAAGAAGTGGCGCTTTAGGCAACAATTTGAAAGATCGTTCCGCCGGCCTGGTGGTTCGATATAACTGGATAGAAAGTGGTAATCGCCAGCTAGACTTAGTTGATGCTGAGGATTCATCGGTTTTGGTCAATCACCCTGCCTATGCTGAAACTTTTGTCTACGGTAATGTTTTAATTGAACCGAATGGTGCGGGAAACTCACAAATTATTCATTATGGCGGTGACAGCGGAACCCTGAATGACTACCGCAAAGGTAATCTGTATCTGTTCAATAATACGATTATATCCACTCGTTCCGGGACTACAACACTGCTGCGCTTGTCTAGTAATGATGAAACCGCACATGTTTTTAATAACATTATATTTAATACTGCAAGCGGCAGCTCTTTGGCCATGATTGACGGCAGTGGCAGCTTAAACCTCAACAATAACTGGTTAAAATCCGGCTGGCGTGACTGTCACTGTTCACCAGCGGGTACGGTAAATGACAATGGCAACAATATCGAAGCAAGCGATCCGCTGTTTCTTGATTTTGGCAATCAACAATTTGCTTTGCAGAGCACATCAGCTGCTAGAAACTCAGCCGGGAACCTTATGCCAGCCGTTTTGCCAGCACATCAAATACTTCAACAATACCTAGAGCATCAAAATGTTGAGCTACGCCCGGTTGATGGTTTGCTGGATATGGGTGCTTTTGAATTCTTTGACAATAGTAATCCGGAACTACTCTTTCAGAATGGTTTCGAGCACTAAACGGAGTTACTGGTTAGTAGCTAAAGTAATCCCCTATTTATGAGTAAGAGAGAACTCACAATAATGTTTGAATCCAAAGATTTTAAAAAAGAAGAGTTAACGATTGATTTAAAATCGGTAAATAACAAAGCAATATTAGTGCTAATCACGAGTGTATTATTAACCTAGCATTCAAATACCCAAGATGTTATAATCGGGAGCATGCTTAGAACAGATGCCAGAAAGCGCAGCACCGAAGTGCAGCAACACAATCGGGAACAGACCATTCGGTTGTTCGCTGATG
>JAKITM010000117.1 GCA_021648045.1 Lysobacterales bacterium | reverse complement strand
CAATCATCAGCGCCGCAAATTCATCATCGGCACGGGTAAGCGCCAAAGGTGCGCCGGTAAATATAGCCGAACCAAAAGCACTGTCTTTGGCAATAATTTCAACTTCAATACCATCTGCTTGTCTGGCTTTAGATGGCGTAACTGGGGTGTATTCAGCGGCTGACAGCTTCGCCATATCGGCTTTAAACTGTTTTAGTAAATCTTCGCTGTAATTTCCGGCGATACCCAACGAGATATTATTCCGGGTAAATGTCTTTTTATAATGCGCTTTGATGTCAGCAAGGCCAATAGTTTTTACCGAAGCCGAGGTTCCCTGTAACAAGCTTTGCATATTGCCGCCACGGAACAACTGGTCTTCGAGGGCAAATTTACTGTAATCTTCATCGGATGATGCCCGCACCACTTGGTCCACATAATTTTGCTGGGATTTCATGACCCGACTGAAGTCTTTTTCACTGAAATCAGGCGCCAATAGGGCATTCTTCACCAGTGGATAAAATTCATCGACAAAATCAACCGGCACCTGGAAAGTAAAAGTAGTTACCTGCTTATCAACCGCAACGGAATAGCCAGCTGCCCAGGGTTTCATCTTATCTTGAATATCGGCATAACTAATACCACCAGCTCCACCCTGCGCCATCAATGATGCGGTGGCAAAGGTAAGACCTTTTTTGTCTGCAGAATCGGCAACCGCGCCATTCATAAAGCGTACTTTAAATACCACTTTATTGGAATTGCTCTGTTTGAGTTCAACTACATCCATAGCCTGGATATGGCCTGCAGTAAAAAGCAGCAGAAAAGCGATGGTTATTTTTAAAGCTTTCATTGCAACGCTCCTTTTTTGTCTTCGGAAATGCTCGCAACAGTCAGTTGCTCCATTTTGAAGTATTTATTGGCAACCATACGAATATCTTCCACAGTTACCTTATCGTATAGCGCATACAAGCGATTAATCGATTCTGGATCACCGGTCAGCTGGATATAGTGGCTCAGTGACTGTGCGATAGCTCCCGGGGTATCAATACTCATGGCAAAACTATATTTGAGGTTGGATTTCGTGGTTGCCAGTATTTTTGCATCCACATCTTCGGCTTTAACCTTGCTAATCGCCTTTTCAATCTCCGTCTTAACATAAGACATATCATCTTTTTCCATCATCGAGACATGGATGGTAAATAGTCCTGGATCCCGGCTATCCCCCGCACCCCCGGAGATAAAGCGGACTTTCTGTTCATTAATTACTAGCTTTTTATAGAGTTCAGAAGTATTGGAAAATACGATGGATGCAAGCACATCCAGCGCCGGCATATCAATTTTAGTATCACTGAAAGCAGGCCCCTTAAAACTCATACTGAAATACGCTGGGATAGTTCCATTTTGCAAATGTACGAAGCGTGTTTCCTGTTGCTTAGGCTCAACCGGAACAACAGATTTATAACTACCCGACTGCCATTTTCCAAAATATTTTTCAGCTAAAGCATTAACCTGCTTTGCGGTCACATCGCCAACCACTAGCAGTGTGTTAAATTCAGGTCGGTAATAGCGGTCAAAAAATACTTTTGAATATTCGAACTGATTCGGCATATCAACAATATCTTTAAAATAACCCATAGTGGTGTGTGAATATGTATGTGTTGTAAAAGCCGTTTCCGAGCGTTTTTCATTAATCTGGCTATACGGACTGGCAAAGTTCTTGGTGTATTCACCTTTCACTGCGCCGGCTTCAGTTTTGAATTCGTGTTCTGAATAATTAAGGTTAAGAAAGCGGTCGGATTCCAACTCAAACATCAATTCCAGCTTCGCGGCATTACCGGTCATGTGGTAGGCCGTTCTATCCTGGGTTGTATTGGCATTAGCCGCAGCTCCAGTCGATTTCAAGGCAGCACTGTATTTTTCCTTCGGGTATTTATCTGTACCACGGAACATCATATGTTCAAAGAAGTGTGCAAAGCCGGTGACTCCCGGCTCAACCTCATTTCTAGCACCTACCCGGGTAATGATATGGAAAGAAACCAGCCCTGGGGAATCGAACGGTACGGTAACCACATTCAACCCATTGGCCAGTTTCTGTTGGTGAATAGGATATGGGAGGATTTTACCTGCAGTGTCTTTGCTAGTTGCATAACTGCTGCCTAAAAGCAGAAGCATTAATCCCAGTACAAGTGTTTTAGTCACTGTCTTCATGTTTATAGTCCATTGGTATTTACATAATCGATACAAGTTTGAGGCATTCATCAAAGAAAAGAAAGAACCGATCGAGTTTTTGAGATGAATACCAACTATTTAAGGCCAAACAGCAAAGCGGTTAATCGCCGGTGTTCTGTGGGTATCATTTCTGGCTTAAAAAGTGGCACCCATTGCGCAAAGTTTGAAGACTTGCCTTAAAGCTTATCAGGCGTACAGGCACTTGAGCTTTTTCAGCTGCTCTGAGCATAAGCAAACGCAAGCAGTTATAGACTATGAAATGCATCAACAACTCTTTACGAATCATGCGCGGGGTTTTGCAACGCAAGATATCCATACCCATGGTGGTTTTGATGTCGCGGAAGAACAGCTCCACATCCCAGCGTTGACAGTACAAGTCGGTTAATTCCGCTGCAGTGTAAGTTTCTGCATCGGTTAGTGTGGTAATGATGTAAAAAGACTGGGTACGGGACATACCAGGCGCCCGTACTAGGCGCCTGTCCTCGAGTTTCTATTAACAATACGCTGAGCATCCATGGAGTCACTATATTATTTGTGGGTTAAGGATCGGGAATAATGCCTATGGATTTAAACGGAATATCCATAAAGCCTTCGATCTCAAATGCCGCTGAATCAGGTCGTAGACTAAAGTCTCCTTCTGCTTCATTAACATACAGAGATTCTACATTCTCCAGATTATCGGATATATCTTCATACTTATTGAACACACCCGTACCATCATAGTCACCCTCACTGTAAAACTGGTCATTACCAAAGCCCACATTGCGCTGAAAAACCGATCCGCCTGGGTATCTCCAATCACTCCCTACAATCTGCTCCCAGGTATTCGGAATCAATGCGGCTTTTGGGTAGGCAGCACTCCACAGAGCACCTTGATAGGGCATAGCAAGGAGGTGGTTGAAAGTACTAGCTTCCCCAGCATTAATTCCAGCCATATCCGCTGTAAGTGCGATGCCATTGTTAGTCAAAACATTGTTTTGCATAATTGTATCCCGGCCACCACGGTGCTTAATCGCCTGATGTTGTACATTGTTAATAATATTACCAAAAATACGCACTCCGGCTGCCGAATCATCAAGATAAATTCCATGTACACCATGGGGTTCCACAAAGCCCGTCTGCACATCATGGATAAAATTATAGCGAATTACATTACCTAACCAATCCCAACGCCGACCCGTATAAATAGCCCCGCCATCACCAGACCATTGGTTCGTAGCGTGAATATCATTGTATTCAATTATGTTATTGTTTCCGCTGAAGTTGATTGCATTGTACTTGGTATTATAAATATTATTATTGGCAATCCTAACGCCCACAGTATGTTCAAGGACAACTGCGGGAGTAACCCACGACCAGTAGCCTGTATCATGAATAAGGGTATTGCGAATGCTGTTCCCACTACTAATCAAATTTCGACGGTTTACCGCATTGTACGGCGCAGGTTCTTCCCATCCATTGCCTCCAGAAATAATAACCCCTGCATCTCCTGAGTAGGCAACCTCACAGCGTTGGAGTCCAATATTTTTACCATGTTTTAGCACCACCGCACTAATCCCTGCGTTCAAGAAGCGACTGCGCTCGGCGACCGAATGCTCACCGCCCTTGATCCGTAACAAATAAGAACGGTTCATTTCAAAACTAAGGTCACGAAGAATGACATAAGATGTATCGGTCAGGGTAACCAGGGGCTGCTCCAGTATGGACACCATAACTTCAGAAGCAGAGTTCAAAGGCTCTATTGGCCATAGATACAAGATTCCAGAATCACGATTTAGATACCACTCACCAGGGATGGTTATTTCTTCCAATAGATTTTGCACATAGTATGGACGCTCTTGTGAATCCCAGCTAGCTGTGGCACCTAGACCATAAAATATCCCACCTGGTTCAGCAAAGGTAATAGTCTTTAATGTGGTGTTAATATCGGTAACCTGCACATGCTTGTCAGACCAATAAAAGCGCCAATAGCCATGCATCCAGATATCCTCGGCATTACTCCATCGGCCTGGTCGGTCGCCCCAAAATGCCAACTCTTCATTAGTGGGGGTAGAAGTCATGTAACTGAATGTATGCCCCCCGGTATGCCCACGCGGATGGCCGGGGGCCTGTTCCGTAGCCGCTGTGCTGCGCAACATGGCAAAAGGAAAATCTTCACTAGCATCTGGCCAACGGGCAAGCTGCATGCGCTGACTATCAATAAAAAGCTCCAGGGCGGCAACCTCGGCAGGGCGGGTTGCAGTGGCAGGTCTGGCTAAACCGCCACCTCGTGATACTAATGTTCCATAGTCGGTTGTATACTGCGACAGATCAATTTGCATAAGCTTACCTCGGGCAAGCGGATCAATGCGACTATAAATACTAGAGGAGCTAGTAACCAGAGAGAATCCACTAGCAGGAATGTCCATAGCGCCTACTATTCTGGCAGTTTCACCAGCGGCACTTCTATAAATTACAGGCTTACCAGGCTCACCTGAATCTTGTGCGGTGAGTTCAAAGGTATCGCTTCGCTGGTAGACCCCTCCGCGCAAACAAATCTGTACGCCCCCTGCGGGTAAGCCTGCACTGGTTTTCAGGTCGCGAACGGCAGTGCGGGCTTGCTCCAATGTAGCAAATGGGTTAGCTTTCGTACCCATCGCATCATTGTCGCCATCAAGCGCCACGAAAAAGTCGCAAGGATCTAGCTCAAACCCGTCACTAAAGATCATCCCGGAAATATTAGCACCCAATATTATGCCAGTTTGGCTATAAGATCCCGTAGAAAGCCCTAACAAGCATAGCGCGGTAATTAGCGTGATTTTATTTTTCATATTTTTCATATTTTTCATATTTTAGATATGAGCATGGCTACATAATAACATGCGTACTCCCCAATCCCCAGATAGAGGCGCGATATGATATGCATCATATTGATTTCATAATGAAGTGAAAAATATGGGTCGCACCCATTGGTTCGGCGGTTATTTTTCGTTTTGCTGGGGAATCAAGAGCGTGTGTAGCATGCGTGTTTCTATCTGGGGATCGGGGTTTCAATTCTCAGTCGGCGGCTTCGATGGCTTACTAAGCACATATATCGCACCGGCAAGCATTGAAGTTGCTGCCAGCAGTTTGACCCAGAGTACTAGGCTGGAAAACACAAATAAATAAGCCAGACTGATAGCTATAAAACTAAGCGCGAATATTTTTGCTATCAGCGGAATCACCCGATGTTGATCCCACAGTTTCAGGCCTGGCCCGAATATTTTGTGGTGATACAGCCAGTAATGAAAGCGCTCGGAGCTTTTAGAAAAACACCACAGTGCTAGGATCATAAATGGCGTGGTCGGTAAAACCGGCAAAAATATCCCGATGACACCCACAGCGAAAAATAGCCAGCCAAGAGAAAGAAGTAAATACTTCACTGCTGCTGACTCAAAACAGATGTAATACTCAGCCCTGAGACAACATCCACTTGCGTAAGCGATTGGAATCGCCAAAGGGGGTCAGTTTACCAAATGAATTTAACAACACAATTGATACCCACTCACCCGCAATTTTCACGCGCATAACTAGGCAGCGCCCCGCTTCATTAATATAGCCGGTTTTACTCAAACCAATATCCCAGCTTGAGTTTTTCAGCAAGCGATTGGTATTGCCATATATCAGCGGGCCGCGGTTAGCATACGGACGAACTTCTATGCGTGTCGTAGTGCTGGCCAGTTTAATTAAGGGGTAGTTCTGTGCTGCAGTGACCATTTTAATAAGGTCTCTGGCGGTGGAGGTGTTTTCCACTTTCAAACCGGCAGGGTCAGCAAAGTGGCTATTGCTCATACCTAGTTGTGCGGCTTTAGCATTCATCTGCTTCAAAAACTCATCCATCCCCCCGGGGAATGTTCGACCCAATACCGCAGCCGCCCTATTTTCAGAGGCCATGACTGAAATCAACAGCATGTCCCGTCGCGACAGGCTGGCACCATATTTCAGGCGGGAGCCGGTTAACTGGACTAAATCCCGATCCGCCTTGGTCACAGTGATTTTTTCATCCAGATCGACACCTGAATCGAGAATAACCATAGCTGTCATCATTTTTGTAAGGGAGGCAATCGGCCGAACAGTATCAATATCTTTGCCATAGATAATATTGCCATTCGCGTTAATAATCAGCACTGAGGCTGAACGCAGGCCGGGATTACCTTCAAGATTATTGAAATGTTCAGCTGCAGCGTGGCTGGGGAATACAGCACCCAAAAATACAGCGAAAATAAAGCCTATTGTTTTTAGCATGTAAGTATTAATCTCCGGACAATTGCTGTACCTAAAGGAATTTGTGAGTATATTGCCTGAAACCGAGAAGTTTGACCAGCGATAGCCGTGATCAATATGAATTAAGTCGAATCGTTGTCGATGATGACCACAAGGAGGCAGGAGCACGGTTTAGCCTCCCACTTAGTTCTTACACACTT
>JAKITM010000116.1 GCA_021648045.1 Lysobacterales bacterium | reverse complement strand
AGCAACTTGAAAGAAAGGTCCTCGGTATCATGAGAAAACTACAAGCCCTTCCGGCTCGGGTTAAGAGCTACTTTTTACATCCAGCAATTCAGTACGCTGCATAGGGTATTTGGACGCTAGGTTAATAACGACCAAGCTCACCGGCGACAATGGAGCATAGCGGAATTGTCGTCCGTGTGTAGCGCCTTGTTAGCATTTTGGTTGAGGATATGTTTGAACCTTTCTTTCAATTCTTTTCCAAACAAGCCCGATATTTTCGTTACTCTCTTGAGTGTCTAATTTATATAATCCTCTGAATCGGTATAAAGTATCACCCAGGTTGCCTTTAACTTTTGCGAAAACAATGCGCTTCTGCTTGTGTTTTTTATTATTTAAATGACTTAAAAAATGCTCTTTCGCCTTTTCAGCATCTTCATTTTTTTCAAAAATTATTTCCTCATCATCTGATATTTGGTTATTCCACTCTCCATTTGGAAATAATTTAGGAAACCAAAGCATAACTTCCGAATCTGGGTGTGGAGCTCCTGCCCGTTGATAGCCAGAATAATTATGCCCAAAACAATTACACGCATCTTTTATGGTTTTAAAAGCTACATTATCAGACACAACAATATACCCAAGTTTAATGTATGTATCGGGGCTAAATTCTGAATCAATATCCCAAGGGACAAATACACTCTGATTTTTTAGTTCTTTGATTCTTTGTACTATATTACCAATTTTGTTGTTTATATCCTCAAATGATTTAGTAACATCAACACGCAATATTTCATGCCCTGTTGTATTAACAATATCTGCTTCACGAATTTTATCAGCCTTTATATTGTCAGCAACAAAATGTTGACCTTCATCAACCTCAACATGCAAACCAAGTTGTGGAAAAAATAAATCTGTTAATGCTCTGCCTTCGGGGCGCATTACATATTGCTGTGTTACAAATTTAACACTGAAATCATCCAACAGGTGGATAATTCTTGAAACAACATAGGCTTCATACTTTTTATTTTTGGTTCTGCCTAGCTGTCTTATTATATATTCCTTCTTATCCATACAGAACAACCTCCTTTTAAATGCTAACTTTAATTTATACAGCCAAAACTGAATATCAGGCCATATTGCCGTATAAAAAATCTAATTATCCATATATTGCTATCAATACCTTTGATTTGCAAGTGAATTTCTGTTACTGAATTAATGAAAACTATACTATAGTTATACAGCATCTTCGCAGTATAAATCGGTTTGAAGTCCTACTTTAAAGCGAGTAAGTCGTTGATAGTCGGATTGTTGGAAGTGAATTAGTATAGTTATACACGAATTGGGGCAGGATATGTCAAAGCTTGTAAACCTAGGTAGTAAATACAGTTTGTTGTGCTACACAACACGATTGAGGAAGGTGTTTTAGGTATTTACTAACTAATGGTGCGGTTTTGAATGAGATCCCGGCTCAGAGGCTAGGTTGACGATATATTTCGGGGGCTGGGTCGAGGATAAATGTGGATTTTGATGGTCTAGCTAAACGCCAAGGTCGTCATGTCGGGCACCGACCCGGTATCTTCTTATTTAATTCAGCAAGCGTGCCATTCGGGTTCGCATTTCTCGGATCAATTGCGGGTCGTTGGCAAGCTGGAAAGCCGCTACGAGGCTGCGTTGCGCCAGGCCATCTTGATACTCCCGGTTGCGTTGTAATAATTCCAGTAACTGCTCCATACCCTTACGGTAGTCGCCACTAACGAGAGCGTGGGCGGCGAGTTGATAACGGCTGTTATGTTCGTCGCCATTATCTGCCAAAGTTTTTTCTAGTTCTGCAACAGTAGGTGCATCACTCAGGGCTTTGCTGAATTCAAGTGCACCGAAAAGTGCTTTGCCTTCCATACTGTCACGGATTTCCAGAGGCAGGGACTGCAGGATATCTTCAGCAAGTTGGGTTTCACCCAGTTGCATTTGTACCTGTACCAGCTTTAATTTAAGCGTGTTGTCATCTGGGTTTTGGCCAAATTGTTCTTCTAGCAAACTGCGTGCGGTCTCTAGTTGGCCAGTACTAATGGCTTCATCAATCAATTCGGCGGGGGAGAGGGCTTTTTCCGGTAACAGTGCGATAATTTTATCGCGAATAACCGACTCCGGTTGTACTCCCATAAAGTGGTCAGCCACCTGACCGTCTTTCAGCATCAATACTGTAGGTAGCGACTGCACGCCCATTTGACCGGCGAGTGCTTGCTGTTCATCGGCGTTCACTTTGACCAATTTGACCTGATCGGCAAACTCAGCCACCAGTTTATCGAGAATCGGCATCAGGGTTTTACAGGGCTCACACCACTCGGCCCAGACATCAACCAGTACCAGTTGTTGTTTGGAAGCGGTTAGGGCTTCGACTTCAAAGTTTTCAGCAGTGCCGTCGATAATATTGGGGTTTGTTTGATCCATTTTAGTTTCCAACTTGATTCTGGGAGTTTATGCTCAATATATAATATGTGCGGTTTAATCCCGAGGTTTCAAGATACCTTAACAACTTATCAGCCAGAAATTTATTAAAAAGTAAAAAATAATGAGAAAAGAAATTATAGATCGTGAAAAGTCCAAGGATATGTCCCACTTGCGGGGGCTTTTCCCCTATGTGACCCGTTACCGCAAATATATATTCCTCGCGCTGTTGTTTCTGGTGCTTGGTGCTGCCACCACATTATATTTTCCGGTGGCTTTGCGGCATGTTATCGATCTTGGCTTTGCTGAAGGTCAGCATGAAAAAATCGCTCAGTATTTCTGGATAATGTTTGCGGTTTCAATTTTGATGGCGGTATTTACCTCCTTGCGCTATTACTGGGTATCTTGGCTTGGCCAACGGGTGGTCACCGATATTCGCAAAGATGTGTTTGATCGGGTTGTGGGTATGTCACCCGCCTTTTTTGAGACCACCCGCACGGGTGAAATTCTCTCGCGAATCAATACCGATACCACCTTGGTGGAAAGTGTCGTCGGCAGCACTTTTTCCATTGCCCTGCGCAGTATTGTTATGCTGATAGGCTCGATGATAATGATGATTATCACCAGCCCGAAACTGGCGGGAATGATCCTCTTGCTGATCCCGGTGATTATTGTGCCGATTATTCTCTTCGGGCGTAAAGTGAGAGTGCTTTCAAAACAATCTCAGGACCGAATAGCCGATAGCTCGGCACTGGCAACTGAAACCATCTACGCCATCCACACTGTGCAATCTTATGCCCAGAACGAGCGGGAAAATCAGCGTTTTTCAGAATCAGTACTGCAGGCCTTTACAACCTCGGTTAAACGCATCGCCGCTGCCACCAGCATGAGTATGGCGGTGGTGATTATGGTGCTTGGCGGAATTATTTTCGTTCTTTGGTTGGGCGCCCAGGCGGTTATCGAGGGCACTATGACCGCAGGCACACTGAGCCAGTTTTTACTCTATGCCATTATCGCTGCATCCACCGCAGGTGGGCTCACAGCGGTTTGGGGTGAGTTGCAACGGGCGGCAGGTGCGTTGGAAAGAATTACTGAATTATTAAATATGCAAAGTGATATTCAGTCACCTGAAGATGCACATATATTTACCGAGAAAGTAAAAGGTAATATAGCATTGGAGGATGTCACCTTTGCCTATCCCTCAAGACTGGATCAACCTGTGCTGGAAGCTATCAGCCTTAATATTAAAGCCGGTGAGACCGTTGCTCTAGTAGGTCCGTCCGGTGCGGGTAAGACCACCATGTTTCAGTTACTGATGCGTTTTTATGATCCGCAGCAGGGCTTGATAAAAATTGATGATGTAGCACTAACCGCATTAGAATTAGGCAGCTTGCGCCAACAAATGGCGCTGGTATCTCAGGATGTGACTATATTTTCTACCAATGCGCTGGAAAACATTCGCTACGGTCGCCCGGATGCCAGTGATGAACAGGTATATGCAGCAGCCAAAGCTGCCCATGCCGATGTCTTTATCGATGATCTGGCGGAACAATACGACACTTTTCTGGGCGAGCGTGGGGTCAGGCTTTCCGGTGGCCAGGCTCAACGCCTTTCTATTGCTCGGGCACTGTTAACTGATCCGCCTATATTGTTGCTGGATGAAGCCACTTCAGCACTGGATGCCCGCAGTGAAAAACTGGTTCAGCAGGCACTGGATGAGTTGATGCGGGATCGCACTACACTGGTCATTGCACACAGGCTGGCTACCGTGCGTAAAGCAGACAGGATAGTAGTGATGAATGAAGGCCGAGTAGTTGCCGAGGGTTCACACGAGGAACTTATCGAAAGCAACGAGTTGTATCGCAGCCTGGCTGAATTACAGTTTCTGGTGTAGGGGCTTGACTGGCGGTTGAGTCACTTGGTTCACGCCAATAACGGTATAGCAATTATTAAAATAAGTTAATCTCATAGTTTTCCCACTTCTTGCAGTAATTGATTTAAACCTATGACCTCTATGCCGTGCTTGATTTGGAAATGATCATCTCCTGAGTAGACTAGTAATTTTCTATGTGGGGAAATATCTTCGCAGGCACTATAAAAACCACGAGTGACTTTTGGCTTAAGGCTTCTTTTAATTTCTATTGCCCAGATTTGCCTGTTTTGGCTTGTTTGGATTTCGAGTATTAAATCTATTTCGGCACCACCTGATGATCGATAAAAACTAGCGTGTACTTGAGGATTACAGACTTGTAGTATATTTTCGATGACAAACGCTTCCCAGCTAGCTCCTAATATTGGATGCGACAGCAGTGATTCAAGATTGGGGATGTTTAATAAGCAATGCACTAAACCTGAGTCACGAATATAAATTTTGGGTGATTTTGTTAGGCGTTTGCCGTTGTTACTATGCCATGGGGTGAGTTTTCTGACCAATAATAAATCAACCAATAAATCCAGATAGCGAATGATTGACTTGTTGTCAACATCAAGCCCTCTAGCTAGTGAGGCTGCATTTAACAATCCACCTTGGACATGGGCTAACATCGTCCAGAACCTGCGCAAAGTTTCTGCAGGAATTCGCGAGCCAAACTGCGGTATATCACGCTCTAGGTAGCTGCGTATGAAATTTTTACGCCATGTAAAACTCATTTCATCAGTACTTGCAGTAAAGCTATCGGGAAAGCCACCACAAACCCATAATTTATTCCTATTATCAACTTCTAATGAATTAAATGTAGATAAATCAATATAGGCCACTCTGCCGGCTAAACTTTCACTGGATTGCTGCAATAAGTCTAAAGATGCAGAGCCTAATAAGAGATATTGGCCATGCTTTTTTCCGCCTCTGCGAGATTTATCTATAAGGCCCCGAAGTTGGCTGAACAGATTGGGTATTCTATGTACTTCATCGAGTATCACCAATTTATCTTGATGAGAAGACAAATACAACTCAGGTTCTTCTAACTTGATTCGGTCGGTATCTGATTCTAAGTCTAAATAGATTGAAGGTTGATTTTCAGCTAGTTGTAACGCAAGCGTGGTTTTACCTACTTGCCTTGGTCCAAGTAATACTACAGCCGGAAATTGACCCAACAAATCTTGCAGTTGTGATGTAATTCTTCTGTTAATCATCCGTGTAATTATACCTTTAGCATCCAATATTGCAAGGATAAATTTATTTGTACAAACCGGAAATTAAAAGCGGACCCAGCCCAACTAGAGCTTGTTTTGCATGCATTGGGATCAAACCTACGGAACAGGCACCTGATAAACCGTATGGTATTGATCACCTACTTGCTCGCGATTGATTAAGTAAGTTCACCCACGCTATTGTGGGAAATGTGAGATTTCTTCTTGTGGTAAAAATAGGAATGCTTTTCCCGACCGCCTGTCCCGAACTTTTCTAACCTTATTTAACAGTTTTGACATAGCCTGCCCCATTTAAGTCAAAACAGTTTAAAACACCCCCGAAAAATATAACATCAAGAGCTTACCTTTATTTTTGTAGGAAAAACAACCGAAATAGGCTGCAAGCTTGCAGTATAAGTAGAGAGATTCAATCACCAAAAATAGTATTTAGCTTGCAAATCAATGACATTAACTGCAAGATTATCCAAGTGAACACACTTATACAGCAAAAACGCCGGATATTTCAGTTTAGCTGGATAAATTAAAGTTAGCTGCTAAGAGCACAGACGGCACACGTTGTGCTACAATAAGCACATGAAAGCGATCTCGTGGAATTCTAAAAAGAACACTTTATTGAAGGCTGAGAGAAACGTTTCATTTGAAGATGTGGTGTTCCATATCATGGCAGGTGACATTCTCGATACAATCGATCATCCGAATCAGGTGCGGTACCCAGGCCAGCAAATTCATATGATTGTTATTGAGGGTTATGTTTACCTTGTTCCGTTTATAGAGTCGGAGGAAGAGGTCTTTCTAAAGACAATAATTCCGAGCCGAAAGGCAACCAGAGCATATCGAGGTACTGTGAAATGAATAAGTTAGATCAGGAAGAAAGTGAAATTTTGGAGGCCTTTGAGTCGGGCAAGTTAAATCGTACTAAAAATTCCGCCAATATACAGAAAAGGCATCAATCCTATGCCGAAGCTATGTTTAAGAAAGATGCCAGAATCAACATCCGACTACCTTCTAAAGACCTTCGAGGATTGCAAAAAAAGGCCCTTGCTGAAGGTATTCCTTACCAAACATTGGTTGCCAGTATCCTTCACAAATATGTAGAAGGTCGCTTGCATGAGAATAACAGCTAACGAATAAGGATAGATTGTGAGAGCGAAGCGATCCACAATCTTATCCTATTGTTGGACAAGCCCGTGGTACTTTATATAAGAAAATATCTTTTTTGAAATCAGGTGGTGTGAGGCTCATTTT
>JAKITM010000115.1 GCA_021648045.1 Lysobacterales bacterium | reverse complement strand
TCAATAAAACCTCCACCTTTGATGTAAACGCCATCCGCGCAGAATTCCCCATTCTGTCGCGCGAAGTTTATGGCAAACCGCTGGTATTCCTCGACAATGGCGCATCGGCGCAAAAGCCCAAATGTGTGCTTGAGGCGGTGCGGCAGTCTTACGAAGAAGAATACGCCAACGTCCACCGCGGCCTGCATTACCTGTCAAACACTGCCACCCAGCGCTTTGAAGATGCCCGCGAGAGCGTTCGTTCCTTCCTGAAAGCCCCATCAACCGACCAGATTATTTTTACCAGTAATGCTACCGATGCCCTGAACCTGGTGGCTCAGAGCTTTGGTGGCATGGTGCTTGGTGAGGGCGATGAGATTGTCCTTTCGATCATGGAGCACCACTCAAACATCGTGCCGTGGAATTTTCACCGCGAACGTAATGGTGCGGTGATTAAATGGTCGCCGGTTGATGATGAGGGCAATTTCCTCATCGAAGAATTTGAAAAGCTGCTCAGCAGCCGGACCAAAATCGTTGCGATTACCCACATGTCCAATGCCCTTGGCACCATCGTGCCGATAAAAGAGGTCATTCGCATTGCCCATGAGCGGGGCATTCCGGTGGTAGTGGATGGTTCACAAAGTGCCGTCCATCTGGATATTGATGTGGTTGACATGGATTGTGATTTTTATGTTTTCACTGGCCACAAAACCTACGGTCCTTCCGGCATCGGCGTTTTGTACGGCAAAAAAGAACATCTTGAAGCCATGCCACCTTATCAGGGTGGTGGTGAAAGGATTCGTACAGTGACCTGTGAGAAAAGCACCTGGAATGATTTGCCCAGTAAGTTTGAAGCCGGCACGCCAAACATTGCTGGCGGGATTGGGCTGGGTGCTGCAGCGCAATTTATCCAGGGTATTGGCAGGGAAAATATTCAGGCCTACGAGTCCGATCTGCTGGCCTACGGCACTCGCCGTCTTGAAGAAATTGACGGTCTGCGCATTATCGGCACAGCTGCTGAGAAAGCCAGTGTTATGTCCTTTATTATTGAAGGCACCCATCCGCACGATATAGGTACCATTATCGATCACGCCGGTATTGCAATTCGTACCGGCCACCATTGTGCTATGCCCATTCTTAAACAATTTGGAGTAGCGGGCACGGCCAGAGCATCGTTGGGAATGTATAACACCCGCGAAGAAATTGATGTTTTAGTTGCGGCAGTTGAAAAAGCCTGTGTAATGCTGCGATAAGTTTTACACTAGCTGGATGGTTTTAGATCAACTTTATCAACAGGCGGTTTTGGCGCATAATCGCGAACCAAAAAATGCTTTTGTGATGACTACAGCTACTCATTCTGCGTTAGGCAATAATGCCCTCTGCAGTGACGCGCTGCAGGTCTACCTTGAAGTGTTTGATGACGAGATTATGCGTGCCAGTTTCAGTGGTGATGCCTGCGCGATAGCTACAGCATCGGCATCTATAATGACTGAATGGCTCAATGGGCGATCGACTGATGAGGCGCGTGCAGGGGCAGTAGCGTTCGAAAATATGTTGTTTGGCAGGCCCTTTGATCGTGACTTCATCGGTGAGAGTGTCTTGCTACAAGCGGTGGCATCTTTCCCCAGCCGGATTAAATCAGCTAGTCTCTGCTGGCACGCCATGATTGCCGCATTGGATGGTGTTGCTGAAATCTCAACCGAATAATATATTTGAGTCTTTGGCGAAGATGAAATTAGGTATTTAGACCACATACTTCAACTGCAACAACAGGAAATCATAAAATGACTGAATGGACTCGTGTATGCAGTATCTGCGAATTACCTGAAGGCAGTTGGAAAGTTGTCGATGTGGATGGCGTCCTGATCGCGGTATTCAATGTTGCCGGAAAATACCACGCAATTGAAGATATTTGTACCCATGACGGAGGTGAGCTTGCTGGTGGGGAGGTCGAAGGTTGCGAGGTTATTTGTCCCCGGCATGGCGCGCGTTTCTGCCTTAAGACCGGCGCAGCTTTAACCCCGCCAGCTTACGCGGCGGTTGATGTCTTTCCTATAAAAATCGAAGCAGACAGCATCTGGACCAGAGATGATCGTTGGGATTGAACTATCCATCCTCTGGCACTAACGATACAGCGTAAAGACCGGACTATAAAATTAATTTGATAATCAGGTGAGAGGATTCTGCAATTCCTGACAGTAGGTATATGAAGGGATTGATACACGAATCAAACATACAGGGGGGGAGCCTGTAGGGGTAGTGGGCTTCATGAGCACGATGGGGGGTTGTGCTCAGGGGGCAAGGGCGACTGGAAACAGTCGCCCTTATTTTTGCCTGTTAGATTTAGTCATTCGTTCTAGGTCTGTGTGCGGCAAGCAGTTTCACTTGCATCTGGCTAGGTGTGGATCATGTTAAAAATAAGTAGCGGGTATCTGGATAATCTTGTGATCAATAATTTCGATTTTTTCTGAATTATTGACTAGAATCCCAAATCTGGAGTGGGTGTCTTCAATAAAACTATTTAAGGCTGTTAGCATTCTTTTGTTAATTTTCACGCCTAATTTTATTTCCACAGGAATATAGCCAAATGGCCCATCGATTATCAGGTCTATTTCTGATCGATCCTTTGTCCTGTAAAAATTAAAGTCGAGATTGGTTTGCAGCGTTGATTGAAAGCCTCTTATGATTTCTTCAATAACGAATGACTCAAAAGAAGTTCCGGCTACCGGATGCAGCAACAAACTATCCAAATCATCCAGCTTTAATAGTTGATGCAAAATGCCTGAGTCTCTGAAGTGACCCTTTGGCATTTTTTGGAGTTTCTTTAATGGGTTCTTTTCAAAACTTCTTAAATTACGCCATATAAAGGTATCATGCAGTATGTCCAAGTATTCCTTGATTGTCACGGAGCTTAGTTCCAGTGAAGTCGCAATGACGGACTGGTTAAGAATATTGCCTGAGTGAAAAGAAAGCACCTGTATCATCTTTCTAAAATTATGCGTGTTGAGCCGAGGGAATAGCCGTTGAATGTCTCGATGAATAAAGTCTGTAAAATAGGCATCCATCCACAATTTATAAAACAGGGGGTGCTCCTGAGTTTTTATTCTTGGCTCTGGATAGCCACCAAACATCCAGTGAGAATATAATTCTGCTGGTGATATTGATGGGGTCAACGATTTAAAATCTTCAATGCGGGTGGTTTTGTCGTTTAATAATGCGTAAATTGGTGGCAACGGTTGCTCGTAAAATTCTGCCATTTTAAACGGCCATAATTCAACCGTCGCAATTCTTCCAGCGAGGCTCTCGGATAAGCCTTTGACAATTTCAGGTGAGCTAGAACCGGTTAATAAAAACCTGCCGTTTTCTTTTCGCTTGGCATCAATGACTGAACGCAAAACCTTAAAAAGCTCCGGATACTGCTGTGCTTCGTCAATAATGACTTTACCCGGGTGGCGACTAAAAAACGCTAAAGGGTCACTGCTGATTAGCTGATAATCATCCGGGCGTTCCAGATCATAATAATCCCAGTCAGGATATAAATTACGAACCAGGGTAGATTTACCACATTGCCTGGGACCTAACACCGCGACGCAGGAAAACATTCCCATCAGAGATTGTATTTTTTTTTCTATAAAACGCTTTTTATCCGTCATAATTAAAGTCTAGCTTTAAAGTATACGCCTGTCAATGCAGATATTGAGATTTATTATTAGCACGTAATGTGGACTGTAAACTGCCACTCGGTGGGTGTTTGGTCCTCATTAAGTAACGGGGACATCTTAACTTTGCTTCGTTTAGGGTTACCCGCTTGCGGAACTTACTGTTAGGTGCGAAAACGCCATAAATACGTGTCAGGTTAATATGCGGTTTAGGTAGCAGTGACACCAAACGAGGCGGGAATGCTAGCGTAATTGTATGATCTGGAATTAACTGAGAGTGAGGCCGGTATAATTGTTGTTAACATTAGCGATGATGATGGGTATGCTAATATAAGAATTAGAAGGCGTACTGAAGCTTGGTCTAATAATAACGAAAATAACGAAAGGTGCAAATCGTCATGAATCTACTTCACAGGTTGTCCTCGCCGCTGCTGATAGCTTGTCTCGCAGCCATCGGTTTCTTTTTTACCAGCGCGCCAGCCAAGGCCGCTAAGAACGGCGGAACAGACTATAGTATTACGGCTTTTGGAGCGATTGCGAATGACGGGGTTGACGATAGCGCCGCGATTGCTGCAGCGATCGCTGCCGCGTCATCTGCGGGAGACCGAGTGATTGTCCCAGCGGGAACCTTCTCGATTATCAGTAACATTCGGCCCGCTAGTGGCAACATTCTCATCGGCGCGGGACGTGACCTGAGCACAATCGAATACATCGGTTCGAGGACTGCTAGGACCTCGATGATAGACTTGAGCAGGCGCTCCAATGTTGAAATAACCAACTTGACCTTCGACGCCAAACTTAATCCGGGCGTGAACAATGGCATTCGGGCTAGTGGTGGTTCGGGGATAAACATCTCTGAAAACCGAATTATGAATTTGGGTGGTATGCCAGCTTTTGGCCCGCATGCCATCACTTTTAACGATGGCGGGAGTGGAACCGAGGGGGGAGTGACCGACTCGACCATCTCAGGCAATGAGCTTCTCAATGTCGGGATCAACGCAAAGTGGGGTGCCGGTATTCGGTTTTCCTCTTCGAGTCGTAATGTGATCGACGGCAACATGATCGACGGCACAGGACGGGGAGGAATCCTCACCAATCAGGGTGTCTTTGGCAATGGGGGTTCCGGCGATCTGACAATCATCAACAACCTGATTCGCAATTCCGATCAGGCAAGCACTGGGGCGGGTATATCGATTGAATTGTTCCCAGGAGGTGGAAACACTCTGATCGAAAACAACGATGTCGATCACTGGATCTCGATTATCGGATCGGAACGAGTAGCGGTACGAGGCAACAAGATTCAAGACCCGGATAACTCACTCGGATCCTACGGTCTGGAGGCGTATGACTCCCTGAGCGTCGTCTTTAGTGACAATCAAATTGGCGCAGGCCAGCAGCTCGGTATCCTGACCGGCGGTACCTCGAGCCCACCTACCAATGGTAGGAATGGGGAGATTCTGTTTTTGCGCAACATATTTGAAAGCATGGAGTCGAACGGAACCCTATTGGGAGGGGGCCCAGTGTCTACTCTAGCTTATCCCACTAGTCGGATCTACCTTCGGGAAAATGAATTTGTGGGCCAGCCGGAAAATGGCATCAAGGACACCGGTGGCGGAGGTATCGTGCTGACCCTAACCCTCTCCAGCGTCGTCCTCGATAGCAACATTATTCGCGATTTTGATGGGCCGGCAGTACAGTTTACCGGACAAGCTACCGGGCTTGTCGACTATCTGGAGGTGATCAACAATGATATTATCGGCAATGGCGACGCCTTTAGCCGTACTGAATTTCAAGGTACAAATGCCTTTATCGATGGCAACACAATCATCGACAATGGCGACAACAGCTTGTTAGCCTCCAAGGGCAATTTTGATGGCAACGCGCGCCCCGAGGTGGAAATCCTCGCGCCTGCATTCGCGACCGTCGGCGAGGAAGTCGAATTTTCTTTCATCTGGACCGACGACGGCACGGTCGACGGCATCTTGTGGGACCTGAGCGAGGGCCTGCCCGAAGTCACATCTACCGTGACACGCACCTTTTCCAGTGAGGGAACCTTCAATATCAGCTTGGTTGTCTGGGATGATGGCGGGCGAGGGACATTCGACGACTTACAGATTACTATCGTTGGATCAACCTCTCAAAGCATATTTATGGATGGTTTTGAGAATTAACCCACCTCAGGCGTCCAATGCTGGTCTCAATGACCTATTTGGGCTATCGATTTCGGAAAAATAGTAACCATTCGATTGATTTTTTGTAACATCAGCATTATTTAAAGTGTAAACACACTATGAGTCAACACTTTGCGACTTAATCAAAGTTTCTGTTCTTGATACCTGAATGATGAATGAATAGACATTTCAAATTATTACAGTTAAAGTGTATCTACACGATATAAGCAGTGCTAAATATGATTACAGATGAAATGGTGGCAGTAAATTGCCAATGTTATAAATTGCGAAGGGCAGCACGGAAAGTGACACGAGTTTATGATGATGCCCTACGCCCTGTGGGTATTAAGGCCAATCAGTGTACGACGCTTATTGTTGTTAGCCTGCTGGGGCCTGTTTCGATTACAAATATAGCGGATAAATTAGGCATGGAGCGCACCACGGTAACGCGAAATTTAGTGCCATTAGAAACAGCTGGTTTTATAAAACTACAGCCAGGGCATGGGAGAACGCGTAATGTATTGATTACCCCCAAAGGTAAGGCAGTGATTAAGAAAGCAAAACCGGCTTGGGCTGAAGCACAAAGGCAGGTGTTAGAGACTATTAGTGAATCGGAGCTAGCGAGTTTTAATAATATTTTAGAGAAATTTTCTTGAGTATACTTGAGTAGAGGTACTATAGTTTCGAAATTATCAGAGAAGGCACCGCTTGGAGAACTAAATTGATAATATCACTACTGTCCCGTTAACTTTCATAACATAACCATTTGATTCGGATCTGCAACCCTGCCGGGCGGTGGGTCTCCTCGAAGCAAGGCCATCATATCTCTTTTTTCGAACAAGTTGAGCTGTAATAAACGCAATATTTGCTGCATGCTCTTTGTCAGTTTTGATTGAAACTTGAGAAAAGCCAGTAGCAGATACATGCACAATGCAATCCATATCTGAGTCATGACAGCATTTTTGCTAGTGCCGACAAAAGATTTTATTTTCAGGTTCTGCTTGATCCACTTGAAGAACAGTTCAACCTGCCAGCGGGCTTTGTAAATATCAGCAATAGTCTTGGCTGCTAGGTTAAAGTTATTGGTTAAGAACACATAATGCTTCCCAGTTATCGGGTCTCGATAGCCGATACGAC
>JAKITM010000114.1 GCA_021648045.1 Lysobacterales bacterium | reverse complement strand
TCACATCAATACAGGAGCGTATCAATGCTAAAACTTCAGACCTGTTAGCCTTTGGCCAAGGCATAAACGATCTTCCCTATTCACTCACCGATTACATGAATTTAGTTGATTACACCGGTAGAGCTATATTGATTAACAAGCGAGGTTATATACCCCCAGAGTTGCCTGCAATCACAGAACGACTGGGCTTAAACCCAGATAGTTGGTTAAAGGAGATCAACAACTTTTCATCCAGGGGTTATACGGCTGTTGGTACGGTTGAACAATTACGCCAGTTTTGTGCAGCCGTTGGCAAGCAGTGGAATCATGGGTTAAAGCTCATTCCAGCTCTGGAATAAGGAAAACCACTTTAGAAAACACCTCGACAGGATTTCTGTTGAGGCTTTTGTGTGGCTTGGTTTTAGAAAAACGGCCTATTCCGAGCATTCCTGAATAGCGCAACGCTTTTAGGGCATCCCTCTGAGAAAAACCAAAATGAAAACCGTCAAATTCCCTATTCACCAAAGAGCAATAGTTTTTATTTGGCGCCTGTCCTTATCATTATTCCAAAGAGCAATAGTTTTTATTTGGCGCCTGTCCTTATCATTATTAAATTCATTTGACTTAGTTGGTGTAATGCACTGATTACTGTCGTGTTAGCTCAAAAATTTCGCTCCTGGCGAGGGTAATAAAGAAACCTGTCTTACCGGTCTCCAAGCCGGTATCTCCTGAAAGCGCGCGGTTCCCAGATCAGAATTTATAGGCCAAGGATGAAGTAACGCCGTAGTCGTTGCTGGAGCCTTCTAGCGAAATGGGATCGCTGTCATAAGTGGCATAAAAATCCAGTTTCCAGGAAAAATCTTTGATGATTTCAACTCTAAAGTCGGTATTGACGCTAGCTCGCCAACGACCAAAATCGGTAATCCCAGGAAACACTACCAAGCTGACTTTGAATACGCGCTCCGGGGTGTCGTATTTGTAATATTCATAAGTCAGCATACCGGCAGCTTCGAGGTTTGTTACCGGGTCACCCTCGCTGGGAAACTCACGATTAATGTCCAGGCCTGCGGCAAGTGATAACCAGCTACTTTGTGTGCGAATCGGTATATAACCATAGCCCACACCAGCCAAGCTCCGCAGGTCTAAACCGAGCTCATCATTTTTCTCGAGGTTGGCAAAGTAAACTAGGAAGCGTTTATCTTTCTTATAAACCAGATGGCTGCCACCCAATACAGTTCTTGAGGTAGTGGTGCGTGTAGCACCCTCGCTTTGGTCTACGGTGGTAATCTCAGTGCTGAAGTTTGTCTGAGTCAGCGATTCTGCCCGGCGGTAAGTGGTATCAACCCCAAGGTTATACTTGCCTACATTACTACCTTTGTCCCAGCTGAACCCGAGGCTGGCTACAATATCGAGGCGATCCCAAAAGCCAGATTCGACAGGATACATACGATAGACATCTTCCGTTTTTACGCCGACTGGACCGGCATTGGTATTTACAATTAGAAGGTCGGCGTTTTCTGGCTTGGTCAGCGGGCCGAACAGTCGCTGTCCATTGGTCAACTCAACAGCCTGCCCGGTATGGCTAACAATTTCCTCAATGTCTTCCCACTCGATATATACAGTACCCATGTGATCTGTTGATAACTGTAGTTTTCCGCGGAAGAGTGTTTTGACTTCACCGGTGAGGCGATCACCATTTTTCAGGTGCACCACATCTGTTTTTCCAGCGTAGACCGACTGGCTTGCAAATAGGAGCAGAGTAATAAGAAAGACTCGAGTAAAAGAGACGAACATAAGCAATCTCACAGTTGTACGGCTTGAATATGGGCTAATTTTATACTGTACACACGACCGAGGGAAATAAGTTTGCAATCGGCAATTCAGAATCGTTATACCCGCTTGGTGTAGCACTGTTTGCAGGAGTCCGTTTTGTGGATGTAGAGCAGTACTTAAGTTTATCGGCTAGGGCCCAAACGGAGAAGTAAGAAAAGCAAATATAGGTGATGACTGGACTGACCCTTTTCTGGGGGTTCGCGGAACCTGTTCGTTGAATGATAGGTTATAGTTCCGGGCTAGTGGAGATATCGGTGGTTTCGGAATGGGTTCGAATTTTGTCTTGCAATATAATTTTAATTGTCCCTATGCTCGCGGAATTTTTTTGGCTTAATCTGATGACGATTAAGTAGTTTGTAAAATTCGGTCCGGTTTCGTTTTGCCAAGCGTGCAGCCTGGGTTACATTTCCCTGAGTCATTTGTAAAATGCGTACAAGATAGTTTCTCTCAAATTCACTTTGGGCATCAGCCAGTGAGTCAATTTCGCCGGTTTTTCCCCTAAGCGCTTTTTTTACCTGCATCTCCGATATCACTGGGGTAAGGCTTAACACCGCAGCGTGTTCAACCACATTCAGCAAATGTCTGATATTACCAGGCCAAGGTGCTGTCATGAGCGCTTCAATGGCTTCTGGTGAAAAATATTTAGCTACGCAATTTTCAGAGCGACTCCGTAGTTGCTCCAGAAAATGATTGGCTAATAATGAAATATCTTCGCGCCTCTCACTTAGTGGAGGTAACTCCAGCATGATCACATTGAGGCGGTAATACAAATCTTCACGGAAAGCGCCGTTTTGAATAGCGGTATCAATATCTGTATGTGTTGCAGAGATGACTCTTACATCAATGGGTATGAATTGAGTCGCACCAACAGGGCGAACCTCTCTTTCTTGTAGAACCCGTAGTAGTTTAGCTTGAAGTTCGAGAGGCATATCACCGACCTCATCCAAGAACAATGTGCCACCGTTCGCAGCCTCAATTAAGCCGGTATGATTAACATCTGCCCCGGTAAAAGAGCCTTTGCGATGGCCAAAAAGCTCTGACTCCAATAGGTTGTCAGGAATAGCAGCACAATTAATTGGCACAAAAGGTTTCTTATGTCGTGGGCTAACTTTATGTATCGCGCGCGCCAGCAACTCTTTGCCGGTACCGCTTTCACTCTGAATAAATATACTGACATCGCTTTGTGCTGCACGCTGGGACTGTTTCAATAGTTCTTCCATCAGCGGGCTTTGAGTCATAATTTCACTGCGCCAATCAGTGCCTTCCTTCGCGTTAGCTTTCTCCATTGTCGGGTAACACTGCTCAATGGCTGACTTAATATTTGAAATTAATTGTTGGCTGTCAAACGGCTTAGTGAGATAACTGAAAACTCCTTTGAAGGTTGCATCAATTGCATCTGGAATCGTGCCATGAGCAGTCAGGATGATAACGGGTAATGAAGGATATTTATGTTGTACCGCATTAAAAAGCGCTAACCCGTCCATCTCCTCCATGCGTAAATCAGTAATAATTAAATGTGGATGAAAAGCTTCAAGTTTAACTAGCGCCTGACGACCACTGGTTGCAGTTTCAACCAAGAAGTCAGCTGCCTCCAGCCTCAGTGACAGTAGTTTTAATAAGCCACGGTCATCATCAACCAATAAGATTTTACTTTGGGTCACTGGGTATTTTATCCGTGGATGGTATGCTAATTTCCTGCTCCTTGGCATTAATGTTCTTATCAATATATCTAAGCTGCTCTAATTTTAACTGCGTTTCTGATAGCTGTTTTAGTAAACTCGAATAGGCAACCCGCTCTTCTTTCTGTTGTTTTCTTAATGCTTGCTGGTTACTTTGTATTTGCTTACGCCATTGGATCTCGCCCATTAGAAACCACGCAATTTGTTTGTCTTCTATAGCTGAGATTTCTTCTTTTTCAAGAAAATCCTTAATTAATTCCTCAGCTTTAACATCATTCTCTAATCTGAGTTCTGGTAACCCCAGCAGTATGGCCAAGCGCAATTGATCACACCCATTTCCTGTGTGGTTCACGCTATCCCACAAAGCTGCCTGTTTCTGCTTCAATTCAGCTACAGGCATTAGCTTGAGCATTTCATAATAGCTCAACATTTGGACACACGGGCTAACTATCACTACTAACGGAATTGGTTCTGCTTTCTGTTTCAACGGCACTTGTGGTTCCTCATAAGGGGGCACCACCACACAAGCAGAAAGTAGCGAAAGCAACAATATGACCAACAAACTTCTATAGCGTCTATTGCGCATCTTTTTCTCCCGTTAACGGCAGGCAAACCCTGATATGCGTTCCTCGATCTGAATGCAGTACTTGAATACTACCATTGTGTAGATAAACATAACGCTGGGCAATAGCCAAGCCTAAGCCGGTACCTTTAATAGGCCCTCTGGATACTTGCTTACCCTGAAAAAATGGTTCAAACACCTGCTGCCGGTCTTTAAAATCAATTCCTGCACCCTGATCAATAACATCCAGACAGGCCATATTGTCCTCCATACCGAGCTTGATTTGTATTTCGGCCGCATCCGGTGAGTATTTAATGGCATTAGACAGCAAGTTGTCGAGAACAGTCCGCAGTTGCCGATACTCACCAGGAACCTCTACATAGTGAATATCTTTTTCTACACTGATGTGGCGGGGTCGCATCGTTAATTGGTGCTTTTCAATAGCATCATGGGTCATTCCAGCTAGGTCTACCACCTGCAGTTGATCAGGTCTATCCTCTGCCATGGCAAGATTAAAACTTAATAAGCCCTCGACCTGCGCCTGTAACATCAGGCTGCTTTTGTGTAAAATCTTCACCACCTCAGTTTGCTCTTCATTTAATGATCCTACCACTTTATCATGCAATAGCCCGGTACCCTCCCGTATTGCAGTCAATGGAGTTTTTAATTCATGTGATACATGCTGTAAAAAAATTAATTTTTGCTGCTCCAGCTCGGCTAGCCGCTGGCGCATCCAATCGAGTTGTTCTCCCAGTTCACGCACATCCCGTGGACCGGATACTTGCACCGGGGTAGTTAGCTCCCCCGCACCGAGGCAACGGATGGCTTTACCCAGGTTTCGTAGTGGTCTAGTTATCAGTACGCTGAAAACCCCTGCAAGTATTAGTGCTAGAGGCGTTAATGCAATTGCCTGCCATAACAACATTCGCTGTACATCCTCAACTTGTGAATTTATAGACTTACTATCATTAACAATCCACTCTGTTACCAGCCTGGGAATCGGGTTCACAATATCTGCTAGTTTAAACTCTGGACCAAGTTTTTGCGCATCATGTCCAGGTATGCTTGACCATTTCTCCAGCTGGTCATACAAAGCTTCTTCGCGCTGGGAGAGCTTATTGATCTGGTTTATTACATCCGTTTGCAACGGTAGTAAAGCCAACAAACGCGCGATGGCTTCAGTGAGTTGTTCTCGCTGAGTCTGGTAACGCTCAAACAATATGGGGTCACGCAAAACACCATATTGTCCAGCACTTCGTTCCATACTCAATGCCTGGGTGGCAATCAGTCGACTTGCCTCAACAGCTTGTGCAGAATCTCGCACAGCTTCTTGCATTTGTGCGGCTAACTTATCAACCTGAAATACAGTACTAATAAGCGCTGCCGTCAAAGGAATAACGACCAGCAAAAAACCCACTACTGTAAGTTGGCGAATCGAACTAGATAACCACATTTTTTATTTATGCCATGATTAACAGGCTACAGATTCTAACAGTTTCTGGGCAACCGCAGGAACTGTCGCCAAATAGCGACAGTCAAAAGCTCAGCGTTGACAACAATAAGTGAATTTCAACTAGAATACTGTCGCCTGAGGGCGACAAATAATCACAGAAAACATCGCTATTGCTAGAGATAATATCTATTAAGTGCCTGAATAACAAGTAAATATTATTTGTCGGCATGATAATTGCATTACCATAACTAATCGCAGCGTGCGATTGATACGACTAACTGTTAGATTATGGAGAATCCATCATGACTAAGAAATTACTGATTATTGCTTTGACCGCTATGGCTGCTGGTATTGTTATTGCAGACGATGATGCCCACGCAGTACTTGATACTGATAACGATGGGTCTATCAGCAGAGCTGAAGCAACAGCTCTGCCTGGTTTAACCGAGCAATTTGCAGCTCTAGATACTGATGTTAATGATATGCTGAGTGTGGAAGAGTTTGCCAAGTTTGACGCTTCTAAAGCACCTGATAGCGTACCTGACTATTGAGCCTATATCAGCACCTAAACCTCAATAGTAGGCTGCCTTATCTTTTTTTAAGGAGCCCTCTGATGATATATTCATTTGAGCCTATATAAATCAGAGGCTTCTTGAAAGGTAAAAGGCATATCACATCGATAGCTGATGCGAGAAAAGCTCCGTACCGTATGGTAGCGGAGCTTTTTTTTACAAAAAAGAAAACCATCCACAGGGTTAGATGGTGGTTTTACAGAGCAGTAACCTATCCGTGGCTACTAGGTGAAACTTCAGTTATTTATCTTTTATCCATTTTGCAGCGCTGAACGTGCCATTATGATTAGTTGTATAGGTGGTCGTGCCTTCTGTGTTGTTTTGGAGTTACTTAATTGGCCACTCTGAAGCCAGTTTTCGGGCGGTGAGTAGTTGTTCTAAAGTCATTTTTAAGGTGACGGTTTCACGATCTGTCTCGGCGCTTTTATGGCCATTGTTTACGGCAATGGAATACCATCGGTGGGCTTGGATATAATCCCGACTTACGCTATTTTCGTTGGCATACATGGTGGCGAGATTAAATTGGGCATCGCTGCTGCCCTGTTCCGCAGCTTTAGTGTACCAATGCATGGCCTGAGCTGCGTCCCGGCTTACGCCGTCCTTACTGCTATATATGGCCCCGGGGCTAAATTGAGATTTTGTAAGCCCTAACTTTTCGGCTTTCTTTAACCAGTTTGGAGCTGCAGTCGTATCGCTGTATGAAGGAGACCCTTCGCCTTCAATATACATCGCTGCAAGATTGTATTGTGCATCTGAATCACCTTGTTGAACGAAGCCGCGTTGCGGCAGAAACCCCATGCATCAAGATACGTATAATTTCCAAACCCAATTCCGGGTGATATTTAGAGGAAATTGTAGCATGAATAAAATAGAGAAAGAGCGCTTT
>JAKITM010000113.1 GCA_021648045.1 Lysobacterales bacterium | reverse complement strand
CAACTGGCCTGGAATACGGCCAAATCGGCACATGGCCCGTGGCGACTGAGTGCAAGTCCCGCCCTTTATTATGCACTGCCAAACAGTTACTTTAGAGACTTGGGGCTACCGACCTTGGTAGCATGATGATAACCGACAAGATAGTGAACCGCCTTGGTACGTGATCCGTATGCCAGGTGGTGTGGGAGGAGGGATGTCGTGAGGCATCCCCCTATCCCGATTAGCTGTAAAAAACCCACATCTTTGTTTGACATGTAATTATATTGTAACTACAATGTAGTTATGGGTAAATTAAACTTTGAATGGGATGAAACAAAGAGTATCTCAAATCAAAGAAAGCACGGGGTTTCCTTTGAGGAAGCGGCCACAGTGTTTACCGACGAATTAGCGCGTTTAATTCCAGACCCAGCGCATTCAGAAGATGAAGAGAGGTTTATCCTTATGGGTGTGAGCGCCGAGTTAAGGCTATTAACAGTTTGTCACTGCGAAAGAGCTACAAACATTATTCGTATTATTTCAGCTCGTAAAGTTGATAAATTTGAACGAAAACAGTACCAGGAGTTTAATCATGCGTAAATCATACGATTTTTCAAAATCAGTTAAAAACCCATATGCTAAGCGCTTAAAGAAACAAATTACTATCCGCTTGGATGAAAATACAATTTTATATTTCAAAACTATGGCTGAAGATAAGGGCATTCCCTACCAAAGCCTTATTAATCTGTACCTTCGAGACTGTGCAAATGAACATAGGGAACTGAAAACTAGGTGGGCATAGTATTACTAATGCATAAATTATAAATAGACAGTCATAGGCTTGATCCTATCGCAACTGGCAATCTCCTTTGAAAGCTGGCTTGGTAAAGTTCTGAATTTATGGTTTTATGAGTAAGCAGTAACTATGTTGACACAGAATTTTTAACGCCCTCACTTGAGTTCGTGGAACTAGGAAATCATGAAATATCGCTCTGGAAATTATAATGTATGGTGCCAATATTCGGTTTTATTGGCTATTTTCTTTTCGCCTCTTGCTAACGCAAATGGGTATGGTTACATGGTTGCTTCTTTGCACTTGTTTGCGCTGATTCCAGCAGCAATAATATCAGTGATAGTTGGTGTTGTTGGTGCGAGGCGTAGCCCTCCGGAATATACTGCTCGGTCTTTTATACTGATAGTAACCTTTTTTATAGCAGAAGTGTTTGTTATTAATGGTCTTATACTTTTCGACATATCTGGAATAGGTATCCTCATGATACTAATAGCGAATATAGTTGCTATGTATCTGATCCATGGTATTGCATACTTGGTCACACGAAGCCTTATTAAGGTGCTTAATAAAACTAGCAAAGATATCTATTAGCGTAAAAAATAGGCACAGAATTGTAGTGGTCAAGTTATTTTGGCCACAGAATAGCAAGAATAGGGGGCAGTCCCGAATGGCACTAAGTTAAGCCTGTTTAGCATACCATTTGACGCTGCTTGATTGCCCCTAAAATGAGATCGGGCTAATAGGCTTGTCTCCTCTGGGTTTTTACCCGGTAGATACTCTGTTAAACCTCAAGTATAAATTATAAGCTCATGATAGATTCTCTCTATTATGAGTCGTTTACAGGCAAGCGATAAAAGCGCGTATTGTCGAAGGCTGTCATATTTTTCAGCATGCCGTGCAGAGCGTGTAGCAGCTTACGCATTACAGCGATAACAGCGATAACAGCGATAACAGCGATAACAGCGATAACAGCGATAACAGCGATAACAGCTTGTATTTTCTTTAAACCATTGTCTTCCACCAGGTGCTGATAGTAGCCCCGTACATACGGATCATGGCGTGTTGCACTAAGGTAAGCGGTTAATAAACACCGCCCTTGCTCATCCGCCCCTGATCTGATCCATGTTGATATTGCGTAAGCGGTTAATAAACCACAGGCTTGATTAACTGGATCTGATCCATGCTGATGGTAGTTGGCAGCATTGCTTCTATGGCTTCCACAGTATCTGCTTTCGGCAGTTCAGTAAAGATATAGCGCAGATAAGCATACGGTTCCAGAGCGTTGGCTTTGGCTGTTTCGATCAGCGAGTATAGATTGGTACTGGACTTCACGCCTTTGACTGAAGTGCTGAACAACCAGTTCTTCCGACCCAGCACGAATGGCCGGATGGCGTTTTCAGCACCGTTATTATCGATCTCCAGGCGGCCATCTTTTAGATAAGCGGTTAGGTGTCGCCATTCATTGTGCAGATAACTCAACGCCTTACCGGTAGCACTCGATGGCGATATCTGTGGCAGGGTGTCCTTCAGCCATTCGCGTATTTCTTTTATGATCGGTGTTGCCTGTTGTTGGCGCATGGCATAGCGTTCTTCTACCGTCAGTTTACGCGCCAAGGTTTCAACCCGATACAACTGGCGGATCAGCGATAAGCCGCGGTGTGCCTGACCACGTTTCTTATTCCGCCCTTGAGCTTTGACCGCATCATTGAACCGCCGCCGGGCATGTGCCATGCAACCCAGATGTACCAGTCCATTGGCAGCAACGACTGCATTGTAGCCATCATACCCATCGGTTTGTAGATACCCGCTAAAGCCTTCCAGCAAGCGTTTGGGTACCTGGCTACTGCGCCCGGGATCATAGTCATAAAGTACCACCGGTTTGCCCGGCGGACCGCCGCGCTGCAACCAGATATAGGATTTTGATTGCGCCCGTTTGTCCGGCTCCTTGAGTACCTGTACTGTAGTTTCATCCATCTGGATGATATCGTAATCCAGCATCTGATCGCGTAACAGGTTAATCAGCGGCTGGATCAACTTACCCGAACGGATCATCCAGTTGGCCAGCGTAGCACGGGGTATTTCTACACCGATACGCCGTAAGATGGTTTCTTGCCGGTACAACGGTAAGGCATCCTGGTATTTTGATACGCTGATATGCGCCAACAAGCCCGGCGATGCCATACTCTTGGGAATCGGCTGGTTGGGCAACGCCGCTGTGCGGATGCACTGGCCACAGGCACAAGCGTATTGCTTGCGGATATGCCGGATGACCTGGATCTTAGCCGGTACAATATCGAGCTGTTCAGAAGTGACCTCGCCGATCTCGGCTAAAGTGGCACCATCGTGTGGGCAGATGCGCTCAGCAGTGCTAAGTTCATAAACGACCTCTACGCGCGGCAAGGTCTTGGGTAACTTCTTGCGCCCACCTTTCTTACGTGTGTGTGCCGGAACGATGACTTCGGCATCTTCTGGCGGAAGCTCTTGATCGGTCTCGGCTTCATCAAACAGACGGTATTGATTGGGGTTGATCTTCTCACTACTGGCGGCATAACGCCTGGCCAGCGCCAGGTTTAGTTGTTCCTGGAGGGTGAGAATCTGGGTTTTGAGATGTTTATTCTTTTGAACTACCGCTTGTTTGTCGGCTTTGTAACGCTGATTCTGAGCGGCAAGCCGCTTATTGTGAGTTGAAGTTTCTGTGAGTTTTAGCACTTGCTCAACCACCAGAGACTTGAGTGATTCTATGTCATCTGGCAGCTGATTTAAGACCTCTTTCATACCTTATATTATACCGCAAAATAGACATAAATACCTTATAAAACACTATGATAGTGCAGTCTTTTATGCGCCTGCATAGCCATAACATCATAGCCATCCAATAACCAATTTAACTGCTGCCCGGTCATACTAATCACCCCATCCTGCGCCTTGCGTGGCCATTTGAACTTCGCCCGCTCCAGGCTCTTTTGCCACAGGCAATAGCCGTTACGCTCCCAGTAAAGGATCTTGACCTTGTCATGCTTGCGGTTGCAGAACACAAACAAGTGTTCAGAGAAGGGATCTCGTTCCAGCTCAGCTTCCACCAGTATCGCCAGCCCATTAATACCTTTTCTAAAATCAACAATATCCCGGCACAGGTAAACTTCTGGAAGGTCATTCGATGGGCGCATCATTCAAGTGTTGCAGCCACATTTAATATGCTAGCCAAAGAACCACTATCCACATCACCGACAAAGGCTATCGATACACCGTTGGGCAAACCAATCCGCCACTGGCTGTCGGGATGTGCATCCAGAACCTGTACCCGTTGAAAGCGGGCGGGTCGTACAGCAGGCAGCACGCCCTTCTTCACCAAGATGCTTCTACCCGCATACAGGGCTTGTACTGCTATACCATGGGTCGCAGCATATTCCGACAGGTTTTTACCATCGGCTTCGCAAGCATGGATATGTTGAAGCCAATAACGCTGGCGTTTAGTCAACGAAGACATTATATTTTGCATCACTTGCTACTCCTGATTTATCAGGTCTATAGCGTGAACGAAAATTGATCAGGAAAACAGGGTGGGGTTTGCTTTGCGCTTACGGTTTAGCATACCATTTAAAGCTGCTTGATTGCCCCTAAAATGAGATCGGGCTAATAGGTTTGTCTCCTCTGGGTTTTTACCCGGTAGGGTGGGCATTTATGCCCACGCAGCGAAATTATAACTATCCGAGAAACAGGGTCGGGTTGACTGGCTTTTACGCGTGGGCATAAATGCCCACCCTACGGTTACGGGGCTGATCGGTACCCAAAGGCACCGCCCCGGCTTAGTCGCCTTTATCAGAAATATCGCAGGTTGGGGTCTGTCCCGAATGGTACCTCCCGAATGGTACCGAATGGTAGTTAAGCCTATGTAACTTCTCATTAACAACAACATTAGAACCATTTTGACTTGGTTTTTCATCACTCTTTACAAAGTATCAATTACACATAATTTCAAACTTTTTTTGAAACACTCACTATATTGCTCAGCTAATTCAACCCGCTCGGCTGTGCTAGGGTGTGAAGAAAGATAGTCTAAAATACTATTTCCATTCACTTTGTTTGATCTTTTGCTTTCGCCGTTACTCTTGTTTACCTGTTTAACTTTTCCTTTAGTTTTATTTGGTTCAAGCATGTATTCCGTCATACGATTCATGATATCGGAAAATGCTTGAGGATCAATTTTTGCTTTTAACATGTGTTCAAAGGCATAAATATCTGCTTCCGACTCATGCCCTCTTGAATAATTACTACTCACCAGCAAAGAACCTAAGCCCAGACCCAAATCTGCTAGACCATTGCTATCGCCAGTCACCATCATTACAACGGTTGTAACCATCGTGGCTTTAATGACCATCTGCAATGAATGGCGATGCATCACATGTCCCATTTCATGCAATAGTACCGCATCAATTTCATCTTGAGTTTGACTTAACTCTACGAAAGTGTCGGTTAAAATAATATCACCTGAAGGCAATGCCAAAGCATTTGGTATGCCTTTATCACCAGCAGACCATGCTCTAAAGCTTAGTTTAAAGTCAACTTCACCAAGGTTTTCTTCTAGCTCGATAATTCTTGTTTCAAAATGTCGGGTAATTTGTTCTATTTTTTTTGAATCAAGTTTACTTTTATCAAAAAAATATTTATCTAAAAATTCAAGTGTGTTATTGGCAATTAATTCATTGGTTTTATGGGGTAGAGAGTGAGCTATTTTTGTGCTCGTCCACGGCACACCCCATTTAAAAAAAGCAAAGGTCAAAACAAGCGTGATTGCTAATGCAACCAACACAAAACCAAAATGAGACTCTAAGGTATGAATAAAACGATTAGAACGGATATGATCTCTAAACAACTCATCGACCCCGTCATTATCTGCAGTAGCGAATATTGAACCATCTTCAAGCGTCAGCTTCCGCTCAACATTAGCCAAACGATCACTAACAGAGACTCTCTGCATGTGTCCCGTAATTTTATCGCCATTAACCTCTACCGTGTAAAGTTTATCGGCAATAGAGAACGCTGCTAGACTATTCGCAGCGCTGCCTTGTGGGTACCACACACCTTGAATTGGCAATTAAATACCTATTCCAACATCCACATCAAAGGCATCACCAATTTGTTCACCTAATGATGATTGCTCTTCTTGTTTTTGAGTAACATACTGATCAAACCCAACATCAGTATTAACTAATGTGTTCTCCAAAATAAGTCTGGCCATTCTGACTTTTGCCCATGGTATAGCTAACCCTAAACTGAAAATAATGAGAATGAAATTGGATATCATTACCCATCCTAAAGACCTTGCTTGCAAAGTAGAAGCCAAGGTAATATCAGTATCTAGTGATGAATTAGCAAAGATATA
Source organism: Lysobacterales bacterium (assembly GCA_021648045.1). Classification (GTDB taxonomy): domain Bacteria; phylum Pseudomonadota; class Gammaproteobacteria; order Xanthomonadales; family SZUA-36; genus SZUA-51. Next base: position 888 of record JAKITM010000113.1, on the reverse strand, counting down.
CTCTCGTTGCCTAGAATAGAAATAGGCCATTATTAATAGACTAGCGACTATAAAACCAAGATACATTAACCCAAGTGTGCCAACAAATGATTGATTATTTTCGCTTGTCGCTTCAGATTCATTCATAGCTTCAGCGAAATTTGCAAACCCATCAATTCCAATAACTAACCCCGATATTACTAATAAAAACACTATTGCTAATATCCATAATCCGATAGTTTTACCCAAAATTTTTGCAAACTCAGCCGTTTCTAAATTTGTAGTAAAGATACCTTGACCAAACCGGTAACCATTAACAGAGTAGCTTGTATTTCTTTTTTTCATATACGCAAATAAATAAAACGCTAACACTAGAAACATCACGACGGCGACACCAATAAACACGCTTATTAGAGGTGTTAATGCTTCTGAATACAGAGAGATCAAGACGACTGCACCAATCGGCACAGCATAAATAGCTATAAAAAATGCAATAGGTAAATATAAATAATTAACATACGCTTCAGATATTACGCCGGCAAAGCTAAACCGTACATTGCTAAAACTCGACATGCGCAGATTGAATTTTAAACTTTTCCATATAATCCAAGGAATAGCTAGAAAAAATATCAGCAATACCACACCACTGCCTATTGGTGATATATTTTGAATAAGTACAAAGGCAATGAATAATGACATTGCTATTAAATAACCTACAAACAATTGCTTACCAGTGGCATGGTATTCAAAGTTCCTGCCCTCAAGTACACTATTGGCATAAAAATATCTATTGTTACGCACTTTAGCCCATGGGTAGTACAAACCTAATGTAATGATGACTAATAAAATATTGACGATCCATATTTTGAAATATTCTCCACCAGTTCCTGAAAAACTCAATGCCTTCAT